>CAYULR010000026.1:10837-16667 GCA_964445685.1 uncultured Algimonas sp. | reverse complement strand
GGCCGCCGTCGAGGCCGCCCGTCACGCGGTCGGTCACGTCGCTCTGCTCCACGGTCACGAAGATGCGCGAGCCCGGCGCGGCCGGAAGCTCCGCCGACAGATCACCCGCCAGGAAGCCGTCTTCGAGATAGTTCTGCTCTTCGGTGGAGTTGTACTGGATGGAGCCGTAGGCGCAGTGGTGGTTGGTTACGACGAGGCCCTGCGGCGACACGAACGACGCGGTGCAGCCGCCCAGCGAGACGACCGCGCCCATGGGGAAGCCCGTCAGGTCGCTGATCTGTCCGGGCTTCAGCTTCAGGCCCATCTTGCGCAGGTCCTTGGCGATTTCCGGCAGCTGGTCCGGCGTGAACATGCCTTCGACGGCATGGGCGGACGGCGCGGCGAAAAGGGCGAGACCCGCGCTGGCAAGCAGAGCGCGGCGGAAGGAAAGTCGTGGCATGTGTGGGGCGTCCCTTGGTTAGATTGGAGCCTTTATCGCAAAACGATATGCGGGTTACAAGCTAACAAAAGCGCTCCTTGCGGCGAAGTCTTGCGCGAGGCGACGCCTGGCGGGGACGGTCTTGCGCAAGACCCGCCTTCATACGCAAAAAGGCGCGCCAGGGTGATGGCGCGCCTCGAACTCAGGCTCTGCGGTAAATTTGGGCAGAAATTTAGGTTCGCACGGCCGCTAACGGCTATTTGCCGATCGTCTCCCACGGGTTGGTGCCGGATTTGGGCTTCACCCAGACCACGCTGCCGCCGCCGTCGACGATCTGGTTCTTCTTGGCCCGGCGCAGGTCGGAGTGCCGGGGCAGCACGAACTTCCCGTCCTTGAACTCGAACTCGTAGGTCGCGGATTTCGCACCCGGAACCTTGGTGTGGTTGCCGTCAGCATCCATGTTCGAATGGTACATGACGACCTTGTACTTGCCGTCCTTCATGTCCTTGAACTCGATATCCTCGCCGAAGCCGTTGGGGTCGCCGGGCAGCCCGGTGCGCACACTCGGGCTCTGGATCTCCCACTGGTGACCCACTTCCACATGGGCGCGCGAATTGCCGATCTGCTTGCCGTCCCGGTAGACCTCGGCAAAGACGTAGTATTCCGCCTGAGCGGTCTGCGGATCGTTGTTGCGCGCATAGAATTGCAGGTAGAGGTCCGTGTCGGGCTGACCCATGGGGGTCATGCGACGCACGGAGCTGGCAAAGCCCACACCCAGATACTCCTCCCAGAGACCGGATGCCATGAACACCTTGTCGGACTCCACATAGGGGTCGTCGCTTTCGATGGCGTCGAGACGGAAGGTCGCCACCTGGAACGGCGTGTCATCGATCATGAAGCGGAACTCGTAATTGCCCGGCTTCATGAAGGCGTAGTGATCCATGAAGTCCGGATTCACGTTGCGCACGGATGTCTTGTTCTTGCTGAAATAGGTCGAGACGCGGTTCTGCTCGGTCCCGCTATAGTAGTGGTCCGCGATCATGTCGCCGTCATGGATGATCTGCAGGTGCATGCGTTCCTGGCGGTGCTTGTTGTACTCGATCTCGTTGCCGTCCACGTCCGTGTAGGGCGGGAAGAGCACGAGGAAGGCGTTGGATTTGTAGCGCCCGTCCGGCTCGACATTGATGTTGTCCAGCATGTTGCCCCACAGAAGGCGCGTCGGACGCTTGTCGTCGAACACCATGGGCGGGTAGCTGTCCGGCACGCCCTGCGCGCGCGACGCGAACGCGCCCGGGTTCTTCATCACCGTGTTCATGTAGGATTCGATATCCACGCCCTGCGCGCCTTGCGCCGTGCCCATCTTCGACGGGTCCACGCCCGACGCCTTGGCCATCTCTTCCGCCATCTTGCGGGCGTCCTCGACGGCTTGCTGCTGCATCTTCTTATAGGCTTCGGCGTCATATTGCTGCGCGTTGGCCACGCCCCCGGCCGACAGCATCAAGGCGGCGGAAAGCGCGGACAGGCCAAAGGCCCGGTATTTCGAAAATTGTTTCATGGTCGTCCCTTCGGATGAGAAAGCCAGACCGGAAGGGCGGCTTCGTGCAACCGAATTATCACGCCGGATTTCCGGCTGCTTCCCCCACGAAATAGGGGAGATGCAGCCGGTTCATCCGGGGTTCACCGGGGAACGCCTGCGCTTTGCGCCTCACATCTATTGTGAAGGCTTCGCCCTTGCCAGCCGCCGCGCGCTCCGACAGGTCTGTGCGTGGAGGACATTCCCATGACACGATCCCTTTTGCTTCTCGGCGCGGCGGCGCTGGCGGCTTGCCAGACGACCGGACCGGCCCCAACTCCGGCTCCGGCTCCGGATCAAGCGGAGACCGCCCTGCCCGGCTGCGAGGTCGCGCAGAGCTTCGAGACGGTTGCCTTCGACGCGGATTTCGAGACGCGCATCGACGCGCTCATGAACCATATGACGTCCCGCGGCATCGCGCCCGGCGCGGTGGTGCGCATCGACCAAGGCGGACAGACCGTGTTCAACCGGGCCTACGGGGAGGCGGACGCGGAAGAGAACCGCCCCATGCGCAAGGATTCCCTGTTCCGCATCTATTCCATGACCAAGGCGGTCACGACGGTCGCCGCGCTGCAACTGATGGAAGACGGGCTGATCGAGCTCGACGCGCCCGTCAGCCGCTACCTGCCGGAGTTCGAGGGCGTGCAGGTCCGCGCCAACGAGGCCGCGACCGAAACCCGCGCCCCGTCGCGCGCCCCGACCATCCGGGACCTGATGACCCACACGTCGGGCCTGACCTACCGCACGGGCGTGCGCTTCGGAGCCATCCCGGAAATGTACGTCGCGCTGGGCGTGCCCGGCGGACCGGGATCGAGCGAACCGCCGACCAACGGCATGGAGCCGGTCGTGGGCAACCAGGCCTATGTGGAGCGCATCGTTCAGGCCCCGCTGGAGCATGATCCCGGCACGGCCTTCACCTATTCCAATTCCACCGACATTCTCGGCATCGTCGTCGCGAAAGTCTCTGGCCAGTCGCTGGGCGAGTATATGGAAGAGAATATTTTCGAGCCGCTGGGCATGGAGGACACGACCTTCCAGATCGACCCGGCGCGCGCGGACGATTTCACCAGCATGTATATGGGCCAGACGCAGGGCCGCGCGGACCTGAAGATCGACGAATCCAACGACATCGATCTGTTCGAGGCCGTCACGCTCAACCGCATCGATCCGTGGAACCGGTCCGTCTATTTCACGCAACAACCCATCGAGTTCGGCGGGGCGGGCCTGGTCTCGGACGCGGACAACTACCTCGCCTTCACCAATGCGCTGCTGGACGGCGAGCTGATATCGGATGCGACCTGGGCGCAGGTCCGGACCGACCAGCTGCCGGACGCCGTGGACCGCAGCGTCACTTGGCTGGACGAGCGCACCTTCGGTCTGGGCTTCGCGCTGCGGACCCAGCCGACAAACCAAGGCTCCACCTTTCCGCAATGCGGCCTCTACTGGTCCGGCGCGGCCTCGACCTATTATTGGATCGACCCGGAGACCGACACGACCGGCGTTCTGATGACGCAGGTGCTGGGCGGGAACGTCCGGGACTATTTCGCGGATCTGGTCGAGACGGTTTACGGCGCACCCGAATAGGCGTTTCGCGCGGAACGGTTGGCGCCGCATCCGCGTAGCGGCCTCGCAGGACAGATCCGAGCGAGGCCCCACATGAGCAATATCCCCGAAACCGTCGACGGCGCGTCCATCGTCATCACAGGTGCGTCCAGCGGCTTTGGCCGCGGGGCCGCGCTGGCCCTGGCCGAACGGGGCGCGAAGGTCGTGCTCGCCGCGCGCCGCACGGAGTTGCTCCAAGAGCTCGCCGCCGAGATCGAAGGCAAGGGCGGCACGGCTCTCGTGCAGACGACCAACGTGTCCGAACAGGAGCAGGTCGAAGCGCTGGGCCGCGCGGCGGTGGACGCGTTTGGCCGCATCGATGTGTGGATCAACAATGTCGGGATCGGCGCGCTGGGCTACTTCTGGGACATTCCGTGCGACGTCCACGCGCGCGTGGTGGACGTGAACCTGACGGGCATGATGTATGGCTGCCATGTGGCGATCAACCAGTTCATCGAACAGGGCGGCGGTACGCTGGTCAACACAGGCTCGGTCGACAGCGAAATCCCGATCGCGCTGCAGAACAGCTACGCCGCGACCAAGGCGGGCGTGCTGAGCCTCGGCCAGTCGCTGAACACGGAGCTGCGCCTGGCGGAGCTTCACGAGAAGATCCGCGTCGCCACCGTCATGCCGTGGGCCGCCGACACGCCATGGTTCGAACACGCCGCCAACTATACGGGCCACGCGCCGCGCATGATCCTGATGGACGATCCGGACGTGGTGGTGGACACCATCGTGAAGGCCTGCACGGACCCCAAGGAAGAAATGCCAGCGGGACTAAAAGCCCACGGCGCGGTCATCTCGCACAAGCTGACGCCCGACCTGACCGAGCGCCTGTCCGGCGAAATCTTCAAGCACGAGATGGAGAAAGGCACGCCCGTTCCGATCACGCAAGGCACGGTGTTCGAGCCCGACCCCAAGGGCCGCACGGTCGAGGGCGACGTACGCGAGCGCATGGCACGCGAGGACGCTCAAGACGCAGCTCAGGCCGCTTAACGCTCGCCTCCAGGCGCGCCCTCCCCTAGACGAAAGGGATGAGCGCGACCGATCTCATCCTCGTCCTGGCCAGCTGCCTTGCCGTCATGGCGGGGGTGGCGTGGCTGTCCTACCGCTCCGCGCGGGGCGAGACGGGAACAGTTGACGGCTACTTCCTGGCCGGACGGAACCTGGGCGGCTTGTTCATCGCGGGCTCGCTCCTGCTCACCAACCTGTCGGCCGAGCAGCTCATCGGGCTGAACGGCTCGGCCTATGGTCACAACATGTCCTCCATGGCGTGGGAGGTGACGGCGGCGATCTCCACCATCGCCATGGCGATGATCTTCCTGCCGCGCTACCTGCGCGGCGCGTTCACCACCCTGCCGGAGTTCCTGGCCGAGCGGTTCGACGACGGGGTGCGGCGCTGGTCGGTCGTGCTGTTCATGCTGGGCTACGGCCTCGTGACGATCCCGTCCGTGCTCTATTCCGGCTCACTTGCCGTCATCCGCATCTTCGACGTGCCAGGCCTGCTGGGTCTGAGCGAGTTTGGCGGCTTGGTCGCGACGGTGCTGGTCATCGGCGTGACGGGCGCGCTCTATGCGGTGTTCGGCGGGCTTAAGGCGGTCGCGGTGTCGGACACGATCAACGGGTTGGGGCTCCTGCTCGTCAGCAGCCTCGTGCTCGGGCTGGGTCTTCACGCACTCGGCGCGGGCGACATCGGCAGCGGGATCAACCGCCTGCTGACCGACCACCCGGAAAAGCTCAACGCCATCGGCGGCGAGACCGACCCCACGCCGTTCGGCACGCTGTTCACCGGCATGATCATCGCCAACCTCTTCTACTGGTGCACCAACCAGTACGTCATCCAGCGCACGCTGGCCGCGCGGGCGCTCGCCGAAGGGCAGAAGGGCGTGCTGCTGTCGGGTTTCTTCAAGGTGCTCGTCCCGGTCTTCATGATGATCCCGGGCGTCATCGCCTACCATCTCTACGGTCCCGGCCTTGCCTCCATCGACCTCGCCTTCCCCACGCTGGTGCAGGACCTTCTGCCCGTCTGGATGATGGGCGTGTTCCTGGCGGTGCTGCTCGGCGCAGTGTTCAGCTCGTTCAACTCACTGCTCAACAGCGCGGCCACGCTCTTCGTGCTCGACGTGTGGGTCCCGACCCGCAAGACCGCGCCCAGCCAGCAACAGATCGTGCATCTGGCCATGATCGTCAGCGCGGTCATCGCCGTCTTCTCGTTTGCCGTCGCGCCGATGCTGTCC
>CAYULR010000026.1:0-10827 GCA_964445685.1 uncultured Algimonas sp. | reverse complement strand
TTCACCGGCTTCTACAACATCCCCATCGTGACGATCGTGCTGGCGGGGCTGTTCACGACGCGCGTCCCGGCTGTCGGCGCGAAGGCGGTGATCGTCTTCCACGTGATCGCCTACGGCTTGGCGCGCTTCGTCTTCGCGGACCTCGTCACGCTGCACTTTCTGCATCTCTACGCCGTGCTGTTCGTCTGCGAAGTGGCGATCCTCGCCGTGGCGACGAAGCTGGCCCCGCGCGAGGCGACAGCCCCCATGCGCGACGCCCACAAGGTCGACCTCACCCCATGGCGCTATGCCAAGCCGACCGCGCTGCTGCTCGTCGCCATGGTGGTCGGCCTCTACGTGCTGTTCTCGCCGCTAGGTGTCGCGGCGTAGCCAGCGGTCGAGCGCCGCATCGTCCGGCCAGCCCGCCCAGTAGGTCCGGGTCCCACGCCACAGCCTCACGGGTCGTCGCTTCCCGTCCGTTTCCACCACATCCCAGTCGCTCTCCACCCGCTCGCGCCAGATCTGCAGACTACCGCCGTCTGGCAAGCTCACGGGCAGGTCGGGGCGGAGCGTGTCGATGGCCGTGACCTTAAGGCCGTCCAGCCCCGGCGGAAGGCCGTCCGGGATGTGGAAGTCTCCGGTCCGGGAGCCCGTGCGCGGACCCATGACGATGTCGCCTCCGAACGCCGCCATCGCCGCGCGCAGCTCCTCCGTCCACGCGAAGAGGCCGGGGATGAAGACCCGTTCGCGGTCCCCGAAATCCGTCACAGTCGGCGGCAGGATGTCTACCTCTAGCCCCGCGCGCCGGAGCCCGCGATAGAGATCCAGCACGAGCCGGAAATAGTCGAACCGAACGTCCTGCGGCTGCACTTCCCACGCCCATTGCGACGCGTAGTCGAACACGATGGCCGTCTTCGCCGGGCCGGGCGCGCGGCGCGGCATGGACGCCAGGTCTTTCGCCAGCGCCGCAACCTCTTTGCCGCCTTCGCTCAGTTCATTGTCCGGCCGCAGCAGCCCCGCATGGTTCTGCTCCTGCGCGAACGGAACCTGCCGCCAGCGGAAATAGAAGACCGCTTCCGCGCCGTGCGCGAAGGCGGCTTCCGTCCACGCCCGCACCTGTCCGGCCTGCGGTTCCGGATTGTGCGGCGCCCAGTTCACGGGACCGGGTTGCTGTTCCAGCACCCACCAGCGGCCTTTGCCGACCGCGCGGTAGAGATCGTGGTGCAGCGCGATGAAATCGTCGTCGCCCGTGCGGGCGTGGTCACGCCGGAAGTCCGTATCGCGGTCCGAGCGGTCTTCGAGGAAGCCCAGCGGATAGCTGTCCCACGTCGCGATATCGAGCGGCTCGCCGACCGCGAAGTGATCGAACTCCAGCACCCGGCCCATATAGTTGTGCAGCAGGTCGGCGTCCGTCAGCGGGCGGAGCGCGTCGACCTGCGCCTGGTTGTAGGCCACGACCTGGTCGGAGGCGAAACAGCGGAAATCCATGGCGTGGGACGGGTTGGGCTCGGTTACGGTGAGGTTGGGCAGGCCAATCTGGTCGAACCGCTGATACTCCATCGACCAGAAGACGTTGCCCCAGCGGCGGTTGAGCTCGTCGACGGTCCCGTACTTGTCAGCCAGCCAGCGGCGGAACGCCCCGCGCGCGACCGGAGAGTAGGACAGCACCGTGTCGTGGCAGCCATATTCATTGTCGAGCTGCCAGGCGTGGATATGCGGATTGCGCCCGTAGCGCTCGCCCATCAGCGTGGCGATGCGCACGGACTCTTCCATATATCCTGAGTGGCTGAAGTCGTAGTGGCGGCGCGATCCGAACCCGCGCGGGCGTCCCTGTTCGTCCCACGCCAGCATGTCCGGATGCTTGTCCAGCATCCAGCGCGGCGGCGTGGCGGTCGGCGTGCAGAGCAAGACCTTCAGGCCCGCGCTGCCCAGCGTCTCAATCGCCTTGTCGAGCCAGTCCCAGGTGAGCCTCCCCGGCTCCGGCTCCATGCGGGACCAGGCGAACTCGCCGATGCGGACCCAGCTGAGCCCCATCTCCACCATGCGGCGGGCATCGTCGGCCCACATCGTCTCCGGCCAGTGCTCCGGATAGTAGCAGACGCCGAGCTCAGCCAATTGCGCTGCTCTCGCGTGAGAAGACGGTGTGCGCGTCCCAGACGGGGCGCTGGCCGAACAGGGTGCTGAGCAGCAGCGCGAGCGCCACACCGCTCAGCAGCGTGATCGCCATGACGTGGATGTAGTGCAGGCCGATATTCGCCTCGCCGAACGGGTTGGTCGCCCATCCGTAGAAGACCACGCCGGAGATGACGGCGAGGATCATGGCGTTGGCGCTCACGTTGCGGAACAGCAGCCCGACGATGAACGCGCTCAGGATCGGCATGGAGAGCAGCCCGTAGAGGCGCTGGACCAGATCGATGATGCTCTGCTCGGGATTGTTGAACACCGGGATCAGCGCGAAGCCGAGCAACACCATCACGACCGACACCCAGAGCGACAGGCGGCGCACATTGGGCGTCTTGTTCACATAGGTCTCGTGAATATCCATCACCCAGAGCGCGGCGGACGCGTTGAGGATGGAATTGAAGGTGGTCAGCACGGCGGCGGCGATGGCGGCGGCGAAGGCGCCGCTCAGGAAGGCCGGGAGCACGTCGCCCACCAACTGCCCGTAAGCCGTGTCGCCCACATCGCCGTAGAGCTTGAACGCGACAATGCCTGGCACGACGATGATGGGCGGCACGATGAGCAGGCGGATGGCGGCGGCGGCGAAGATGCCCTTCTGCGCCTCGCGCACGGTCGGCGACGCCATGGCGCGCTGCGTGATCGTCTGGTTGGTGGACCAGTAGAACATCTGGATGAACAGCATTCCGGTGAAGAGCGTCGCGAAGGGAATGTCGCTGTCGGGCGAACCGATCAGCGTCAGCCGTTCGCGCGGAATATCGGAGAAGTCCCAGCCAATGGCGTTCAGCGCGATGACCGTCACGAGGATGGCGAGACCCAGCAGGAGAATGCCGGAAAACGTGTCCGACACTGCGACAGCGCGCAGCCCGCCGAAGATGGCATAGGCCGAGCCGATCACGGCGAAGGCTGCCGCGACCGGATAGATGCTCACGTCCAGATCGAACAGATTGATCATGAAGAGCGAGCCGCCATACAGGATGGCGGGCAGGAAGATGCCGACATTGCCGAGCAGGAACAGCACGGAAATCAGCGCGCGGATATGCTTGTCGCCATAGCGCCGCTCCAGCAGTTCCGTCGTCGTCGTGCAGTTATATTTGTAGTAGACTGGGATGAAGATCACGGCGAGCATGATCAGCCCAACGACCGCCGCTAGTTCCCACCAGGCCAGTAGCGCCATCTGAGCACCGTTCATACCGACGAGCTGGTCCGTGGACAGGTTGGTCAGCGTGATCGATCCGGCCACGAAATACCATTTCAGGGTGCCGCCCGCGAGGAAGTAGTCGTTTTCTGCATTCTCCCCCGCACCGCGACCGACCGAGTCCCGGCAGAACCACCAGGTCGCCGCCGCGATGAGCGCCGTGAGCGCGAGGAAGACCCCGACCTGTGTTGCATTGAGTTCCATGATCTCTCCCCCGGTCGGCGTTAGCCGCTTTTGCGCAGGGTGAGAAGCACGCCTTCGAAGTCCTGCGTGGCGAGGGGCAGATCGAAGCCGTGGTGCATCAGCCCGTCGCCGCCAACCGTTTCTCCGCCCTCCAGCCTGTAGCGTGCCGCCGGGTCGAGGCCGCGCAGGCGCAGGCGGCGTTGCGGCAGGTTCGGCGCGTTGAGCGTCTGGAACGCGACCACGCGGACCGTCTGCCCGTCCGCGCTCGTCTGCTGCCAGATCGTCTCGTTCGCTGTGTGGCGGAGCCGGTCGAAGCGCGCGCCCAACCGCTCGGCGGCGGATGCCTTGGCGTCCGCCATGAGCGCGCGGAGCTCGTCCTCAGACGCGGCGATATCGTCCGGCGACAGCGACATCCCCTGCGCGGCGCACGGCACACCTGCGAGGTAGCGCGCCTCGACCGAGCTGACGCGCCCGTTCTGATGGTTGGGGCTCGGCCCGATATAGGCGGCCATCACGTCGGTGGGGAACAGGTGCGACGCACCCGTCACGATCGCCAGCCGCCCAACCGGATCGCACATGTCCGAGATCCAGCCCTGCGGCATGTAGGACAGCATACCGAGATCGAAGCGGTTACCGCCGGACGCGCAGTTCTCGAACAGCACATCGGGATAAGCCGTGGTGACGCGGTCCAGCAGATCGTAGAGCCCCAGCATGTAGCGGTGCGCCGCCTCGCCGGACGGCGCTTCCGTCATGTTGCGGTTCATGTCCCACTTCACATAGTCGATCGCGCCGGTGGACAGATGCGCCTCCAGCTGGCCGAAAATGTGGTCCACCACCTCCGGTTTGGACAGATCGAGCGTCAGCTGGTTGCGGCCCAGGCTTGGCTTGCGTCCGGGCACGCCGATCACCCAGTTCGGGTGCGCGCGGTAGAGGTCGCTATCCGGGCTGACCATCTCCGGTTCGAACCAAAGCCCGAATTTCAGGCCGCGTGCGCGGACCTTCTCCGCCAGGGCCGGAATGCCGGACGCAAACCGATCCGGGTCCGCCGTCCAATCGCCCAGCGCGCGGGCATCGTCCGTGCGCCCTTTGAACCATCCATCGTCGAGCACCAGCATATCCACGCCCAGCGCCTGCGCCCGGTCGGCGATGGAAACGACCGTGTCTTCGTCCACGTCGAAATAGGCCGCTTCCCACGTGTTGAGGTAAGTCGGGCGGGGCTGGCTCGCGAACCGCTCCGGCGTGACGTGGATTCGGATGAAGTCGTGCCAGACATGGCTGAGCCCGCCGAGCCCGGCATCGGACATGGCCAGCAAGGCCTCCGGCGTTTCGAACGCCTCCCCGGGCGCGAGCGTCCAGTCGAAATCCTCCCGGTTGATCCCGGCGGACAGGCGCACGCGCCCGAACTCGCCGCGCTCCGCGACGAGTTCGTGATTGCCGGAATAGACCAGCGTGACGCCCAGGCAGCGCCCTGCCGTTTCGGTCGCATCTCCGGCGAGTAGCGCCATGTAGGGCAGATGGGCGTTGGAGGACGTGCCGCGCGTGCTGCCGATGCCGTAACGCGCTTGCGGCAGGGCCTGGCGGTGCAGCTCGAATTCCCGCGCCCAGGTCCCGCTGAAATGCT
Organism: uncultured Algimonas sp.; assembly: GCA_964445685.1. Taxonomy (GTDB): domain Bacteria; phylum Pseudomonadota; class Alphaproteobacteria; order Caulobacterales; family Maricaulaceae; genus Litorimonas. The sequence continues at coordinate 5,668 of CAYULR010000026.1, read as the reverse complement.
GTACGTCATAGTCGCCAGGCGGCAGGTCCACGGACAGGGACGCCGCGCCGCGCAAGCTCAGCGCCGCCTCGCCCGTATTCCGCAGGACAGCCCGCCGCGCGATGACGTCACTGTCCGCCCAGACCGTGTAATGGAGATCGACTTCGAGGCCCTGCACCGCGTCTCGCAGGGTTACGACCAACGTCTGCGCACCCGTCCCCCGCGATGCGGGCAGGCCGTCCGGCGCGGGCTTGCCGTCCTCCACGCGGTGACCCGCATAGCTCAGCGACACGACCGAATTCTCCGCGCCCCGCATCCGCAAAGCCGGAAACCCGAAATCCCCGCGCCCCGCCATGGAGAATTCCTGCGCCAGCGCGTTGAGGCTCAGCCTTTCGCTGTCCTCGAACATGACCGTGCAGTGGCGCAGCTCCCGGCGCATCGGCGCGGGCGGCTCCGCCAGGTCGGGACCGAAGTAGAGATGCTCCAGCAGGCCTTCTTCGGTCACCCGGAACGCGTAGAGGGTCGTCTTCCCCCGCAGGGAAAAGGTCAGGCCGTCCGTGACCTGAACGCCGCCCATCCTAGTCGAGGGCGAGCGCGTAGCGCACCGCGTCGTGGACGAAGCTCTGCTCCACCACGCCGGAGACGACGAAGCTGCGCGGCCCCTTGGCGTAGATCGCCACGTCCTCGCCGCCATGCGTCTCGCTGCCCAGCGGGATCAGCGCCTGCTGGCGGTGGTCGTGTTCGGCCACGTCGTCGTCCGACAGGAAGGGACGCGGCCCCTCGACCACGCCGGGACCGTTCGCATAGCCCAGCGTCGTGTAGGGTTTTCCGTCGCGCGCCAGATAGGGCTCGTTCGTCGGGCGGCCGCTTTCGTCATTGCCCTTCACGAGACCCAGGATCGGGTTCCCGCGCGTGGGGTAGCCCGCCATGGTGAAGACGTGGCTGTGGTCCGCCGTGACGAGGATGGTCGTATCGCTGTCGGATGTCATGCGGTCCGCGACCGCCACGGCGTCGGCGAAGGCGACCGTGTCGGACAGGGCGTTGAAAGCGTTGCCGCCGTGGTGGGCGTGGTCGATGCGACCGCCCTCGACGAGCAGGACGAACCCGTCGCCTGAAGCGGATGACTGCGATGAGAGCAACGCGATGGCTTTTTCCGTCAGCTCCGCCAGCGACGGGTCGCGCCCCTCGCCTTCATTCATGCTGTCGAACTTCAGGTGGCTCGGCTCGAAGAGGCCCAGCACGCGGCTGCTGTCGTTCGTGTCCAGCGCCTCGAATCCGGCCTGGTCGAACACGACCCGCCCGCCGGGGTTCTTGCCCTCCCACTGCTCGATCAGGCTGACCCCGTCCGTGCGGCGGCCCATCTGTCCGGGATAGTCGGCCTGCGCGTCCACATCGCGCTGGAAAGACCGGCGGCCGCCACCCAGGGCGACGTCGATGATGTTCTCGTCCACGAACTGGGTGGCGATGTCGCGGCATCCGCCCGCGCTGGCCGAATCCGTCAGCTCGCCGTCATACTCCCAATTGCGCTCGGAGCTATGGGCGTAGGCGGCCGCCGGGGTGGCGTGGGTCAGGCGCGTGGAGGTCACGAGGCCCAGCTTCATGCCGCGGGCGGAGGCTGCGTCCCAGAAAGTCTCCAGCTCGCTCGCCCGCGCCGCCGCGCAGTCCCCGCGCGCGACCTCCGGGCCGACGCCCAGAACGCCCGCGCTGGTCTTCACGCCCGTATACATGGCGGTCGCCGTGCCCGCGGAGTCCGGTACTTGCTGGTTGGTGTTGTAGGTCTTGGACAGCGCGGTGTGCGGGAAGCTCTCCCACGACAGCTGGTTCTCCTCGCCCGGCTGGCCGTTCTGCTGGCCTTCGAAGATGCGCGCCGCCGTCACGGTCGAAATGCCCATGCCGTCGCCGATGAACAGGATCAGGTTCTTCGCGGGTGCGCGGTTTTCCTGATAGGCGATGCGCTCGGCCAGGACGCCCTCGGCTGGATAGTCCGAGACGGGTGCGGTCGTCGTCGCGCAGGCGCTCAGCAGCGCCGTGCAGGACAGGAGAGCGAGTCGGGTCATGGTGATCTCTTTCTACGCTTCGATGACGCCCGGGCGGCCGTTTTCCACGACCCAGGTCCCGTGCGTGGTCGCACCGCTATCGGGGTCGTAGACGGAATCCATGGCGCGAAGCGTCGCGGTCCAGCGGTCCTTGGTGACATCCATGAAGGTGTGCCCGCGCTTGCGGTCGTCGAAGAACTTGATGTGCGGATTGTCCGGCAGCATCCGCGAGAAGCGGTTGTAGGCATAGGAGTGCGCCGTGATGGACGTCGTCACGAATTCCGAACCGACGACGGGGCTGTCTTCCCGGTTGAAGCGCGGCTTCAGGTCGCCCACCCACCAGCTGTGCATGTCGCCGCCCAGGCTGATGAAATTGTCCGGCTTGCGGCGTTCCACCGTGTCGAGGATGCGCTCGCGCGTGGGCGCGTAGCCGTCCCAGCCATCGCTCCAGGACCCCGGATTGCCGTCGCGGTCGAACTGGTTCAACCGGCCGAACAGGGTGGGCTGCGCGAAGACTTCCCAGCGCGCGCCCGTGCGGCCGATGCCGCGCAGCACGTCGCTTTCCTGACTGGAGCCCAGCATGGAGCGCGCCGGGTCGCGAAGCTCCGCGCATTGCGCCAGCCGCGCGCCGCCGTCTTCCGGGGTCTGGCAGGCCTGGTCGTCGCGGTACTGGCGCGCATCCGACAGGTAGATCGACAGCAGGTCGCCCCACGACCACTGGTCGTGGAAATGCATGAAAGGCCCGCGCGGGCGCGAGCGCAGACGCACGGGCATGTGCTCGTAATAAGCCTGGTAGGCGGCGGCGCGGCGCTTGCGGACCTGGTCCGGCGGCATGTAGTTTTCGTCGTTGAAGCCCGCATAGTCGTTCACGACCTCATGATCGTCCCAGATCATCAGCCAAGGCGCGCGGCGGTGGGCCTCCTGCAGCGACGGGTCGAGCTTGTATTGCGCGTGGGTCCGGCGGTAGCCGCCCAGATCTTCGGCTTCGGTCTCGGCCTGGCGGCGGACCTGCGGGCCCCAGCTGGCCTCGTAGATATAGTCGCCCATGTGCAGGATGAAGTCGGGGTCCATCTCCAGCAGGTCGTCATAGGCGTTGAAGAAGCCCTGCTCGAAATGCTGGCAGGTCACGATGCCGAATTTGGCGCGCGCCACGGGCGACAGGTAGGTCGGCGCGGTGCGGCTCAGCCCCGTTGGGCTGACCTGGCCATCCGCGCGGAAGCGGTAGAAGTAGGCGCGGTCCGGCTGCAACCCGGCGACTTCGACATGCACGCTGTGCGCCCATTCGGATACGGCCCGCTTTCGGCCCCGGCGCACCACGTTGGCAAAGCGCTCGTCCGTGGCGACTTCCCAGTCCACGTCGACCGAGCCCGGCAGCGGGTCGTCGATCGCCAGCGGGTCCGGCACGATGCGCGTCCAGATGACGAAACCGTCCGAGAGCGGATCGCCGCTCGCCACGCCCAGCGGGAACAGCGTGTCCTCGCCCAGAACGCCCCGCCCGGATGTCAGCAACGCCGGCGACGCCACCCGCCGCGCTGCGCCCGTCGTCTCGCAAGCGGCAAGCCCCGCCGTTCCGGCAAGTGACGTGAGAAGCGTACGGCGGTCGAAGGTCATGGGAGTTCCTTAGAGGAGGATGAGGTCAGGGCAATGTTGAGGGCAACAAAAAAGCCCGCCTTCCGTGTGGAAGGCGGACTCTCTTTTCTTGGATGGCTGCGAGCCTAGAACTCGTAGCGAAGGCCGACGCGGATTTCGTACAGCGAGCGGAACAGGCTCCGGTTGCTGGTGTCCACGCGGTTCTCTTCGAACTGGTTGAAGCGGTAGACGCAGCTTCCGGCGCTGACACAGGCCGTGCGCGGTGCGGCGCCTTCGAGGGCCGTTGCCCCGTCGACACCGTTGGCGGCGACGTCGGCGGCGGACACGAGGTCGGCGATGACGGCAGGCGCCTGGCCGTTGCCCGGGCCGTTGAACTGCGTGCCCCAGTCGCTGTCGATCAGGTTGGCGACGTTGAAGATGTCGACCACGAAGTTCAGCTTGTTGTCACCGACGAACTTCTCAGCCTGCTTGTTGAAGAACGGGATCTCCTGCTGCCACTGGAAGTCCCAGCGCTGGTTCCAGTTGGACGTATCGGAGAAACGCTCCTGGATGCCTTGCGGCAGGCCGCGTTCGGTCACGAAGTTCACGAAGGCCGCTTCGTCGAAGCCGCTGCCCACGACGACCGCGCTGTCCGCGATGGCGCCGCCCGAAAGGGTCGGAACGTAGAGCAGGTCGGCATCGAACGGCGTACGCTCGCCACCCTGGCGACCGAAGAGCGCGTTGTCGCGATCCGTGTTGAACGTGTAGGCGAACGGGGAACCCGACGTGATCTGGCCGAAGAGCGAGAAGCGCGATTCCAGACCGGCCAGGACGTCCGTTTCGTAGGACAGGCCGATCTTGAAGGCGTGCTCGAGCTCGAAGTTCGAACGGCCCAGCTGCGGGTTGTTCACGTCGAAATCGACCGTGCCTTCGAGGTTGGACACACCGCGCGAGCTCGTGCCCGGCGCAACCGTGTTCACATCCTGGTAGGCGTAGGAGAAGAACGCACCGATACCGTTGTCCCAGTCCTTGGACAGCGACGCGGTCAGCACCAGGCTGTCACCCAGTTCCGTGTTCGTCAGGCCAACGGCGTTGGCGATGCGGGCATCGTCCAGGTCGGCGTAGATCGGACGTCCGTCGGGCGCGACACCGGTCGGCAGAGCGGCCGGGTTGGCCGTCTGGGCCAGGTTGAACCAGCGGAAACCGTTCTGCGTTTCCGTGTAGAGCGCCTGGGCGCTGAACAGGAAGTCGTCGCCGAGGTCGATCCCACCGAAGTCGAGGTCGAAGCTCTGGTCGAGGCGCAGGGAGTATTTCCAGTCAGCCGGCGTTTCGAAGTCGGGGCTGATGAAGTCCAGGAAGCTCGGATCGTTCGGGTCGTTCTGCGCGACGCGGTCGAGGATCTGCTGCGGCACGCCCGTGGCCGGGTTCACACCGTTCACGCCACCGGCGAAGGTGAAGAAGGTGGCCGGGGTGAAGGCGTTGGACGTCCACACTTTCGGGTCGCCGCCGCCGAAGAGGCCGAAGCCACCGGTCAGCGTGGTGCGGTCGAAGACGTTCCACTCGAACGAGAAGCGCGGCATGAACAGGTCGTTGCCGTCGAGGTTCTGGTTGTTGGAGAAGCCGTAGGTCTGCTGGAAGAAGTCGCGGGCCACCGGCGTGTCGGACTGGCTGATGCGCTCGTAGCGGATACCGGCGTCGACGCGGAAGTTCGGCGTTGCCTGCCAGCTGTCCTGGATGAAGAACGCCCACTGGTCGTAGCCCCAGGCCGCCAGGATGTCGTCGCGGTTGCCGGATTGCGGCAGGGCGGCGAGCACGTTGGCGCGCTGGTTGAGGATGTCGTCAACGGAGTTGAAGGTGAAGCGGCCTGCAGAGAACTGTCCGAACAGGTTGGCCAGCTCGTAGTTCTGGTACTCGCCACCGAAGGTCAGCAGGTGGTCACCGCCGGTCAGACGACCGATGGCTTGGACCTGGAGACGCTCGTCGTCGAACGTGTTGCCCTGACGGAAGACGTCGCAACCGCCGCGGATCGTGATCGGGCGCGTGTCGACCTGGCCGTCGCCATCGTCGATCAGGCCGGCGAGGGC
>CAYULR010000025.1:0-16745 GCA_964445685.1 uncultured Algimonas sp. | reverse complement strand
CGTTTGTAGAGGCGCTCCTTGGAGACGGCTTCGCCGCGCTGCGCTCGGCCGAGCATGATGAGGATGTCCGCCCGCGAGCTTTCCGAATAGTTCCACCACGGTCCCATCTCGAAGGGCTGGCCGATCCAGTCCGTGCGTTCCTGCAAGGGTCCGCCCAGCGGTCCGAAATTGCATTCCAGCACCGTGCCGTTCTCCGACAGAAGTCCTGCGAAAAGCGGCAGGCTCGATAGAAGGAGCCGGGTCTTGCGCGCCGGGGAGTGGAAGGCGCTGGGGCGGACGACGGTCGGGCTGCTCACAGGTCGAGCCCGTCAAAGTCGAACTCGTCGTCCTGCGGGACGGGAAGCTCGAACGTCCAGCTGAGGCCCTCCTCGGAATTGAGCAGGTGCGCCGTGCCGCCCGTGATCTGCGGGAAGAGCCGCTCGCCCAGCACCATGCCGAAGCCGCGCCCCAGCACGGCGGAGACGCGCGGCCCGCCATCTTCGATCCAGTGCAGGCGCAGAACACGGCCCTTGATGCTGTCCAGCACTTCGGACTGGATGGAAACCGTCCCGGTCTCCCCGCGCCAGGCTCCGTGCCTGCAGGCATTGGAGACGAGCTCGGTCAGCATCAGGATCATCAGCGGAACCGAGGCGATGGGTATGTTGCCGCCCCCGAACATAAGCGTCAGCCGGGTTTCCGTCAGCGTCTCCGGCACGCCGTGCATGGCGGTCTTCACCAGGTCTTCGACGGGCATGTCGCCGAGGTCGGGATCGCTGACGGCGTCGATGACCGAGCCGAGCGCGTCGAGCCGGTCGGAGAGCCTGTCGCGGCTGGACGTTCCGCCCGCCAGCGGGTCGGAAACCTCCACCACGGTCTGGGCGAGGCTGAGCATGGATTGGATGCGCGCATTGACCTCGGACAGGCGCGACTTAGCGAACGGGTTTTCCGGCTCGATGCCGACTTCGTCGCAATCGATCAGGGAGACGGCCAGTTCCTCGACATGGCCTTTCTCGTCCTCGATCGGCGAGAGGGTCAGAAGGCCGCGGCCGTAGACATTCTTCTCCTCGCCGGAGGATTTCAGGTAGGGCCGTTCGACCTGCACGCGTTCGCCCTTGGCGGCGCGTTCGCATAGATCCACGATCTGGATGATGGAATCGTGCGTGTAGGCGAATTGCGGGAGCGCCCAGAGGAAGCCTTCTTCCGACTCCGGCCGGGCCTGCATCAGGTGGCCATCCGGGGAAGCGAACCCCGTGAAGACAGGCAGCGCGTCGACCAGACGGGCGAGACGCCGCCGCTCCAGCTGCTCTTTCGCAGCGCGCTGTTCGCTGTCGTCCGGCACGCGCACTCCTCTCATGGGCCTCAGTTTCGAGCCGTCGGAATAGACGGTCCGGTCGGGACCCGGTCGAAAGCCAATGCCTGGTTCACTAGCCCGTTTCACGCCGGAGCGCGAACAATAACTGAGCGCATGAATTAAAGCCGTTTAGCGAAATTCGCTTTTATGCGGCGCGCGTCGCATCCAGGTCGCTGCCGACCAGTTGGTCGATTAGGTCCGCGCGTTCATGCAGGTCGAAGCGGCGGGCGAACTTGTCCTCGTCCAGGAACGTCACGGCCTGGCGGCCCGTCTGGATCAGCCCGTCCGTCTCCAGTTTCCGGAAGGCGCGGTTCACCGACACGTTTGTCAGGCCCAGAATGCGCCCGATCTCTTCCTGTGTCATGGGCAGGGGCAGCGTGTTCAGGTTGGTGCGGTAGGTCCGGCGGCAACGCACGAGCATGATGAAGAGGAAGTAGGCCAGCCGGTCGGGCGCTTTCATGTGGCCGACAACCGCGCTCATCATGCGCAGGTTCATCATGTCGCGGACCAGCTCGTCGAAGGCGAACTTCTGAAGCTCGGGGTCGCGCTGCATCCATTCGGCGAAGTCATCCGCCGGGACGCTGATAAGCTCGGCCGGGGTGATCGTGCCGACATCTTCCAGCCGGTTGGCGCGGCCCAGCCAGGACAGCCCGATGATGTCGCCGCGGATGCGCAGCGTGCTGATGGGGCGAAGCGTGTTGGACAAGGCCGTGCTGCCGTGCAGCCAGCCCTTGGCGACGAAGTAGAGCCGCTTGGGCGTGCCGTCGGATTGGAAGACAAGTTCACGCGGTTCCAGATCGTGCTGGCGCAGCGCCATGGCGTCGATCCACGGGCGATGGCGGATGGATGCCGGAAGAAGCGCTTGGAGCTGTAGTTTGACGTCGTCCATGAACCCTTCCGAGCAGCAAAGAGGTTCAGCTCCCAAACCCCGTTCTTACAATGAGGGGCGGAATATTAGTCCAAGTTAATTAGACAAGTGTTTTTAACATCAGTTGCCTTTGTGTCGCACAAAAGAGTCCGACTTTTTAACCGCAGGCAACGATTTGAAGCGCGTGACCCTAGGCGGCCGCATCGCTCCGCGAAATCGCCTGGCTGAGAGCGCGGTCGCGATAGGGTTTGCGGATCAGGGCAACGGGTTCGATATCGCCCCAGACGGACTCGTCGACCCGGTCCAGCGTGGCGGAAACGAAGACGCATCCGATCCCGAAGCGGCGGCGGATCTCGCGGGCTGCGTCGATACCGGTATGGTTGCCGAGAAGACCGATATCCATGACGACGATGTCGGGACGCAGATCGTCCACCATGGCGATGGCGTCTGACGCGGAACTGCACTGTCCGATGACCTGGTGGTCGTCCGACTCGATCTCGGAGACAAGATCGAAGGCGATCAAGGGTTCATCCTCGACGACGATGACGCGCTTGCCCTTCGGGGCCTCAGCGCTCTTATGTTTCATGGCAGCGGTCATGTTCGGTCTTTCGGTACGGTCCTCCAATCGAATGGAACGCGTTTGGTTCCCCGTACTTTTAACCAGTTAAATCACAGTTATCAATCCGCGCGCGCACATTCGGCAAGAAAGTGTCGAATTTGCCGCGACCATCAGCCCTGAAGGGGCACGGCACGCGTCCGGCCAAGCTTTACACATGATAAGAATATATTCCTTGAATGTAAGGTTTGTTCTTCCTATGTTCCATCTCTGGCATCACGCAGAACAAGGGGATGGACATGACGAAACGCTACATCAACGTCGCCTACAAGGACCGCGAAATGGCGAAGCGCCTCGGCGCGCGCTGGGATGCATCGGTCAAGCGTTGGTACTGCCCGCCCGGCTCCGCGCTGGCGAAAGTCTATAGCTGGCGCAAGGCGTCGTCCGGCGGCTTCGGCCCGGATATTGCCGTTCCGCCCGCCGTGGCGGCCCGGTCTTCGGCCCCTGCGGGCGGCGACCAGCTCTCACTGCTGGGTTAGAAGTTCGAAGAAGGCCGGGGCGACCCGGCCTTTTTTCTTATCAGCAGGCCCGGTTAAGCTCCGAACGGGAACCAGTCCGTCTGCATGTTGGCGTAGCGGTCCTTGAAGTCGCACATCGCCTTCAGCGCGTCGGGCTTCAGCAGCGTCACGCGCTTGGAGGAGGTGCGAACCAGCCCGGCCTGCTCCATCGCTTTGATCGCGCGCGAGACGCTGACATTGGTCAGCCCGACCGTGTCGCCGATTTCCTGCTGGTTGAGCGGCATGTGGAAATTGCCGTTCGTCGGCGGCTTCCCGATGTTCAGGCGGGCGTTCAGCTCCAGGAAGAGGTAGGCGAGGCGGGCCTGCGCGCTCATGCGCGAGAAGATGCGCAACCGGTCGATCAGGATCGTCTCCTCCCGCAGGGCGATCGTCAGCAGCAGCGCCGCGAGCCGGGGACAGTTGCGGAAGATGTTGCCCAGCCCCTCCTTGGGGAAGGGGCAGAGAGACCCGGCCTCCACGGCGAAAAGGTTGGTCGTGCGTTCGGGCAGGGCGACATCGGGAAAGCCGATCACATCGCCGGGCAGGTAGATGTTGACGATCTGGCGCCGTCCGTCCGGCGTGTCGATATAGTTGAAGAGCCAACCCTGCTGGACGATGTAGAGATCCTGGTTGTCGTCCGCCGTGGAGAAGATGACCTCGTCCCTGTGGAAGCTGCGGTCCATGGACTGCATGTCCATGACGGTGCTGCGTTCCATGTCGTCGAGCTCCACATAGTAGGAGAGCTTTTCGATCAGGCAGTTCGCGTCGCAGGCGGTGTCGATCGGCTTCGACGCATCCAACGTGGCCACACCCATAACTCACCTCCCTTTTTCGCGTTCGTCGCGGATGGAACAGGCAAACAAGTCACGACAAGGGCAAGCCGTTCCCGTCACGGGGGAAACCGCCCATAAGGTTGCCTCAAGGCAAAATCATGGAGTCCGCCGGAACATCGCCGCCGGACAAGCCGTTGATGGACCAGTCCATATTGCCATCAGGAGAACCGTCATGAGCGAGTCCATCACCCCCGCAACGCCCAAGCCCGCTGTCCAGAAGGAAGGCTTCGAGAAGATGCGCGCCGAGGCGAACCAGGCCGAGATGAGCAGTTCGCCCGCTTTGAACGACGATGCCAACACGGATAGCGACGGCGCAGGCGAACAGACCCTGCCCGAAGGCAACCGCTTCGAGGCCTAATGCTCCTCAACCGTCCCTAGCGCTCTATGTCCCGGCTGCTGCGCGGCGGATCGGGATAGGCATTGGGGACAGAGATGCGCGGGCACTCGCGCGTCGCCATCTCGGCCAGCCATTCCGGTGCGCCTTTTCGTTTTCGCAAGGCGCGGTCGGATTTGGGCGCGACCCAGCCATAGACGTCCGCTTCGCGGTAGGCCGGGCGCGCATCGCCGAAACACCAGCGCATGTTGCCGTAGCTCGCCGGGTCGCGGCCATCCAGGCTGATCCGGTCATTGATGTAGCAGGCGACGTTCCACGCCGTTTCCGGGTCGGGCGTCCAGCCGATCAGCTTCTTCCCCCAATACATGCGCAGATTATTGTGCATGTAGCCATCGGCCAGCCATTGGCGCTGCGCCGCATTCCATGTCTCGTCGTCGGTCCGGCCGTGCAGCAACTCGTCCATGCCGTAGATCGTCTCGCGTGGGTCCTGCGCGTGATCGCGGAGGCTTTCGCGCGGGCGTTCCGGAAGGCTGTCGAAGCGCTCGAACTCCGGCGTGTGCCACGCCATGTAGTGAAACCACTCCCGCCAGGTCAGCATCTCGTCGAGGAACTTCCACTTCGCCGCAGAATGCACGTCCGCGGCCTTCACGGCCTGCGCGATCTCCCACGGGGCGATGAACCCGAAATGCAGATAGGGCGAGAGCTCCGAGCCCGCGCTGGGCGCGGACGGGTTGTTGCGCTCCCACTTGTAGCGCGCAAGACCGATCTCGACGAAGGCCTGCATCCGTTCCAGCGCGACGGCGCGCGACGGCGGATGCGCGTCGCAAGGCGGCAAGCTGTGGTCGATGTCGCACGCCGCCATCAGGGCGCGCAGATCCGCATCGGACGCGTCTTCCAGCCCATCCGGCGCGAAGGGCAGGGGGGCGTCATAGAGCGGTTGGTCCGGCTCGACATCCGGCATGGGCGCGAGATAGTCGTCCCGCCGTTCGCCCGACGCCTTCCGGAACCCTTTGGTCGAGCGGATGCCGTCCGGCAGCACGCGCGTGGGGACCAGCCGTGCGCCGTCCACGGCGAAGACGGCGCGGTCCGTGCCCCGGGCAAGGGACTGGCTTTGCCAGCGCGCGACGAAGGTCGGATGGTCCTCCAGCACCACGGCGGCCGCGTCTTCGGCCAGGCGGTAGACCAGGCCCTTCTCGACGCGGCCGGGCTGCACGAGATGGGAGACGACCCGCACACCGCGCTGGCGCCTGTCCCGCTGCAGATCGCGGCTTCCGCCCAGCAGCATCCAGTGCAGCCGGTCGGACGCGTGCGGGTAGTGCTGCGACATGCCGTGATAGACGAGCACCGGCAGGCCGAGCGCGTTGCCCAAGCTCTGCGCCGCGTCGATCAGCGGGTTCTGCACCGCGCGCAGCACTTGCTGCGTCCAGCACAGCACGTAGCGCGCCGGCGTGTGCAACGGCTTGTCGTTCAGAGGCCTGATCCGGTCGCCCAGAGCGGGAGGCAGGTCGAGGTCGGCGATCATGTGCGAGGCTTCCATGGAAGGGGCTAAAGTCCGCCCTGGCCCGTCCTGACCAGAGCTCAACTTTCAAATAGCTGAAATTTATAGGGAATGCGTGACTGCCGTTAAGGACAAGCCCGGCCTCCCGGTCCCACAGCGGAATAGCGGGACCTGTACTTTGGGGGGACACTATGAACCAGTTACACAGCCCGGCCGTGGCGCGATCGGCCCGCGTGCGCGTGATTCTCGGCTCGCCGTTCCTGTGCGGCGCGCTGGAAGCCGTGCAGCGCGATGCGCTGCGGGAAACGCAGCGTGTCTTCCGGCTCGACCGGGGCGAACTGGGCCGGGCGGTGGAGCGCCTCATCGAGACGTGCAGCCCGCCGGAACACAAGCTCGACCTGTTGCGCGCCCTCGCCCAGTCCGATCCGAGGCAGGGCCCGTTCTGGCGCGAGGTCTGGCCGCGCTTGGCCGCGCACTACCAGATCGAGATGGGAACGCTGCTCATGCTGCGGCAGCCCCGGATGAACGAGGCGGTGGCGGCGCTGGTCGACGGGCTGACGGAGCGCAAGGCGCGCATCGACGTCATGTGCGGCTGGTCCTCCTCCCTGCTGGACGTGCTGCAGACCGTACTCGTGCCACACCTCTATGGCTCAGGTTTGCTGGAAGCGACGGACCGGGCTTCACTGGGGCAGGGCGCCAAAGGCATGTGGATAGGTAGCACCGGGCAGGGCGCGAACGAGGCGCGGCGGCGAGGTCACAGCGTGCTGGGCGTGGAGACTGCTTTCCACAAGGACCACTTGATGGACGTCATAGCATTTGTCGAAAGTCATGGGAAAACAGAGTGTCAGCCCGGAATAAGGCTCGCCTGAACGCGGTCCCGGGGGTGGGAAGGCCCCCGACAGAATGCATGATTGAAGGCAAATCTGCTTCATAACATGTGTAAATTTTGCTTATTCCATGTTAAGCTGATAGTGTCTTAGGAACAGATTGCCTCGCGCTGACGTTCTTTAGGCGAGACAAACCACTTTAAATGACCTCGCTCCCCCAAAGCGAGGCGAACCGAAACGCGCCTTTATGACCGCCGCAGACCAGACATACCACTCCGATCCCGTTCTTGACCGGCTGCCCGCAGCCCTCGTCGAAGCCTTGCAGCTATCGCGGCACCGGCGCTCGGACATTTCCCGCGGCCGCTCCATCATCGCTGAAGGCCAGTCCGTCACGGCGGTCTTCCTGATCTCCGAGGGCTGGGCCGTCTCCAAAATGTCGATCGACACGGGCGACACGCAGATCCTGGACATTCTCGGCCCGGGCAGTTTCGCCGGACTGACGCAGCTGGACGATGCGAGTTCCGACGACTTCTCCGCCATCGCCCTCCAGAACGTGAAGGCCTACCGCATCGAGATCGCGGACCTGCAGGCCGCATGTTCCAAGGACGAAACGCTCTCTCGCTGGCTGGCCGAAGCCCTGTCGCGCCAAGCCCTGCGCACCCAGCGTCACCTGACGGCCCTGGGGCAGCTTCCGGCCCGTGGCCGCCTGGCCTTTGCCATGCTGCGCATCCTCGACGTGGCGCAGCAATCCGGCGAGAACGCCCTGAACAAGACGATCCGCCTGCCTATGACGCAGGAAGAAATCGGCAACATGCTGGGCCTGACCAACGTGTCCATCTCCAAGCTGATGAGCTCGTTCCGCAAGGAAGGCCTGATCGACTACGGGCGCAACCGCATCGTCGTTCAGAACGCAGAAGCCCTGTCGGAAATCTGCGGCATGGATCTGGAAGAGATCGTGCCGACGGCCCCGCGCGCGTGCGAAGCGTCCGCTAAGGCGTCTGCTTCGAAGTAGGAACGATGACGCGGATCTCGCGCCCCTGATCGACGTCGGGGGCCTCGATCCGCGCGTCGATATCGGACAAGAGGCGGTGAATGACGCGCAGCGTCAGCCCGCCTGAATCCAGCCATTCCGCTGCATTCGGATCGTCGTTCCCGTCGTCATAGACGGACAGTTCGACCTCGTCGCCCTTGTTGCGGAGCGTCACTTCGAGGTGGCCCGCTTCCACGCCCTCGAACGAATTGTTCAGCGACGAATCCAGCAATTCCGCGAGCACCACACCTAACCGGACGGCGATGTCGAGCGGTACGATGGCCGGTTCCGTCGATATGTTGATCCGGACTCCCGCCTTAGGATTGCGCGCCACGAGCTTGGCCGCGATCTGGCTGACATAAGCTCCAACATCCAGAAGCTCGTCGCGCAGCGATGTTTCGTTCAGATTGTCATAGAGCAGGTCGAGGATTTCCAGGCGGCGCAGCAGGCTCAGGAAATCGACAGGGCCTTCTTCCTCGCTGTCTTCGGCGTGAAGGCGCGACATCTCCATCACGACCGACAGGTGGATCTGGACCTGCTGCCGGACGATATCGACCGTGCGGCGGCGGAGGTCGTCGTCGTTTTCATCCTTCTCGAAGGCGGCCAGTTCACGCTGCACACCCACATAATAGGCCACCTCGCCGTCCGCGTCCTTGATGGGCGTGATGACGAGATCGTTGACGAAGGTGGAGCCGTCGGCACGGTAGTTCAGGATTTTCTGGCGGACGCCTTCCTTGCGCGACAGGGCGATGGCGATGTTGCGTACGGCTTCCGGGTCCGTGTCCGGGCCTTGCAGGAAGCGGCAATTGCGCCCCACCACGAAACGATGGCTGTAGCCCGTCGTCAGTTCGAACGCGCGGTTGACGTAGACGATGGGCGTGTCCGGCCGGTTCGGGTCCGCGACCACGAAAGAGATCGAGGTGGCCTTGAAAAAGCCGCTCATATCCACGCCGAGGTCCGGTGGGGTGGAGTCCAGGGTGATGTCGCTGGGGCTCGTCACGACGACGAAGACCCGGTCGGGCGCTTATTCAGCGGGACCGCCCTTGTCCGCAAGCGCACGGCCAAGCTCACGCTCGAAACGCTGTCGGTCCAGATTTGCGTAGCGGTCATTGAAATCCCCGATCTTGCGGAGGCGAGCTTCGTCGAGAATTTGGATAGAGGAGCGCGATAGGCGCCGCAACAGCTTGTTCTCAATCAGCTTGTTGAACTGGCGCGACACATGGACGGCGCTCAGGCCTAGGCAGTCGGCGATGAATTTCTGCGACAGGGGCAGGTAGAGCTCCGACGGGTAGTCCGCATCGGTCACCTTTCGGCGCGCAATGGCGTCGGACAGAAAATAGGCCAAGCTCTCATATGCGCCGAGGCGCGCCACGGCCGTGATGCGGTCGAGCAGCTGAACGTTGGTCAGCATGTGCAGGCTGTAGAAGATGGCCGACAGATGCGGGTTCCGGAACATCATGCGACGCGCGGGCAGGAGCGGCGCGACGGCAAGCCGTCCGTTGGACGCGGCAGACACGGCCGTCGTCGATGTCGACCAGGACAGGTGGTCCATGCCGATCACGTCGCCGGCATGGTACACATCGTGGATCTGACGAGACCCGTCAGGCAGAATGGCGTAGGAGTAGAACCAGCCTTCCGTCACGACGTAGAAGACCGATTGGTCCTGGCCTTCTTCGAACACGGCCTCGCCGTCCTCGAAGCTCTGCTCATGGCTGAACAGGTCGAGAAGCATGTCGGCTTCGGCCGGCTCGATGTCGGCGAAATTCGAAATCTTTCGAATGAACGGATGCATGTCGGTTGTGCTCTTCATATCCCCAAATGAGTGCCATCCCGTCCGACCGCGCTCCTAAGAGTCCCCTGTGGCGCACTCGGACACTCTTGTCGTTATAACACGTTAAGACGCGACAATTGCTTACAGTTATAAATTGTCCCGATTTAAGGGTCGCGCGCGGCGCAATGCACTTTTTAGAACGGGCTTGTTTTTCAGGTTCGCCGGCAGGCGCGGATCAGCCCATGCGGGCGATGGTCTCGTAGCGGTTCTTGAACCCGCTCATCTCCAGCAGCCGCTCTTCGTCATGCACCTCGAAGATGTGACGGGCGGGGCGGGAGATGATCTTTTCGTCGACGAACCAGGACAGGGTGCGCGAGACGTGGACGGCGCTCATGCCGATGCAGTCCGCGATCAGTCCCTGGCGCATGGGCAGGTTGAAGACCATGGAGCTGGCGCGGCGCCCATTGTGGAATTCCGACGTCACGCGGGTCCGGCTCATGATCTCCATTAGGAAGTGGGCCATGCGAGGCTTGGGTTCCAGGCGGGCGATGACCTGCATCCGGTCCATCAGAACGACCTGATTCAGGTTGCTCATGGCGTAGAGGTAGGAGGACAGGCGGACGTTGCGCGCCAGGAAGTTGCGCATCTGGTCCGTTGCCACGTTGGCCAAGCGGCAATTGGTGATGGCGTTGACGGAAAAGACGTTCTTCTTGAACATCAAATCCTCGAACCCGATCACGTCGCCTTCCTGGTAGATCTGGAAGACCTGGCGGCGGCCATTGGGCATGACGGCGAAGGAATAGGCCCAGCCCGTCGCCACGATGAAGCATTTCAGCGGGTCTTCGACATGGTCGATCAGCGCGCGGTTCCGGGCGACGGCGACGTCGTTGTAGGGGATGGAGGAGAGGGCCTGCAGGTCGTCACGGGAAATATCCGACAAGGCAGCCAGCTTCCGGAAGGAAGCGGGCTCTACGAGCGTGTTGGCAAGGCTTTGACGTGTTGTACCCATGGCTTGTCTACGCCACCGTCGTCTGCGCTTCCCACCGCCGCTTGCGGTGTCCGTCCAGAAGGCTTGCTCGGCAGTGTCCCATATGGCCTGATCCAAGGATTTGGACCCGTGCCGTTGGATTTCCTTATAGCAGATGAAACTCGAAACCCATTTAACTAATGATAATATGCGTGCAAGTAGTTTGTGATTCCGGTTAAGTTTGAAGGATGAATCCTTTGCCCAGGGTAAAACTGAAGTGAATTCAGGCAATTATTCCCCGGCATATCCAGCAAGCCCGGAAACGCATAGCTGCGGTTATAGCGGTTTTCGCTGCCAGACCCTACCCAGAGTTTGTCAGTTAAGTCGAAAGTGGCGACGCTAGCTGATAAGGAGCTCGTTTCGGCCTTCCCCGTTCCCTTGCGAGCTCCCGTTTTGCGGGTCCGGCGAGAGCTGGGCCCGCTTTCGTTTGCGCCCTGAGCGTGGGGCGCTTCGGCTTCATATTCTCTATTTTGCCTCCCGTTGTGAGTTTGCCTGCGACACTGGCAAACTGGAACGAAGCGTCGGCTTTCCCCGTAACCAGACTCCAAACGACCCCAGCCCGATCGGTCCCGGTACCGAAACGGCGTAGGCCGAAAAGGAGAGCCGATGTCCTGTCCGCACGCCGATGCGCAATCCAAACCCGGCCTGAAACCTGCCGAGGCGGGTTTCGAGGCCTTCGTGAAAGACAAGCAGTTTCCCTGTGTCGGGGCCAAGGCGGCCCTGGTGCGCGGGGCGCTGGAAACCCGCACGCTGGGCGACCTGCAATCCAATGCGGACGATTTCGCGCTCTGGCTCGCCCTGTCGGACTTCGCCAGACGGCTGGAGCCCGGATGCATGGTCGTGCAGTCCTTCGTCGTGCTCTTCCCCGACACGCCGGAGCTCTCAGAACGCGGTTTCGAGGACGCGCTCTGGAGCCGTCTTCAGGGATTGCACTATGTCGACACGCAGATGGGGCAGGCATGGTCGGACGACACGTCGCCCGATCCGTCCACCAACAACTTCTCCTTGTCCATCGCGGGCGAGAGCTTCTTCGTCATCGGTCTGCATCCGGGCGCGTCTCGGCCTGCGCGGCGGTTCGGCCATGCGGCGCTGGTGTTCAATTCCAACGCCCAGTTCGAGGCTTTGCGGGCCGATGGGCGCTATGACCAGATGAAGCGGATCATCCGTGAACGCGATCTGGCGCTGGCCGGGTCCATCAACCCCATGTTGCAGGACTTCGGCCAGGGTTCCGAGGCCGCGCAGTATAGCGGACGCTTGGTGGGCGACGACTGGCATTGCCCCTTCAAGGCGCGCCAGGCCGTGACCCTGCCTCCACATCCCGTCCTGGAAGCCGCGGAATGAACGTGCACCGCATCCCGCCCCGGAGCGGCGCCGCCTTCGAGCTGAGGGCCGGGCAACGCTTGCGGGTCACCGATCCGGACGGACAGCAAGTGTCCGACCTCGTCGCCTACAATGCGAACGACACGGAAGAGTACATCTCGTCGGGCCGGTCGATCGACTACGCGTCGCGCATGTTCCTCACCACGGGGGACCTGCTCTACTCCAACCGTTCCAACCCGATGCTGGAAATCGGCCGCGACGATGTCGGCCGCCACGATTTCACGCTCACCCCGTGTTCGCGCGACACGTTCCGCATCCTCTATGACGACCATGACGACGTTCCGGGATGCCAGGGCAATCTCGAGGCCGCGCTCGCGCCCTACGGCATTTCGCCGGACCGCGTGCCGATCGCCTTCAACGTCTTCATGTATGTCGATGTCGACTCGCAGACCGGAGAGATCCGCGTCCTGCCGCCCAAGAGCCGCGCCGGGGACTGCACGGAATTCACCGCGAAGATGGACCTGATCGTCGCGCTCACGGCCTGCTCCGCCGGGCAGAGCAACAACTTCACCTACAAGCCGATCGACTACGAGATCCTAGACTAGGCCTTTATCTTGGGATGCCGCTGCACAGCCGCGACGCGGAACTCGGCGGAGACAGGCAGGTGGTCCGAAAACTGGACGTCCTCGACCTCGATGCCGTGGTCGGACGGGCCTTCGCCGGTCAGGATATGGTCCAGCCCCTGGCGCGGTTTCCAGCTGGGGTAGGTCTTGTGGCGCGCATTGGTCAGCGGGCGCAGCCCCGTCATGCGCTTGAAATGACTGATGGGCGCGGAGGTGGCGGCGCAGTTCAGGTCGCCGCAGACGACCGTGCGCGCGCGCCCGTACCGCGCATCGTTCAGATGGTCGGCCAGGAACTCAAGCTGCTCCGTCTGGTCGTCCGGGCCGAGCGAGAGATGCACGCAGGCGACCACGGTGGCGGGCTCCATGTCCAGCTCCACGACAAGCGCGCCTCGCCCGCCGATGCGGCCCGGCAGTTTCAGGTCTTCGCAGCTCTTGATCGGCACGCGCGACAGGATTGCATTGCCGTGCAGCGACACGCCCCGAACGGCGCGGTTCTCCTGGAAGACATGGTGCGGATGGCGGCTCGCTTCCTTTAGGATTTCACCCTGGTTTTCGAAGCCCGCGCGGCGTCCGCCCGGATCGACCTCCTGCAGGCACGCCACGTCGTAGCCCGCGAGAAACTTGCCAATGGAGCGCAAGCGCTTGCGCTTGGCCTTGGTGCTCATCAGCTGGTGGTGGGCGCGGGTGACGTAGTGGTGGGCGCGCTGCGTCCCGATGCCCGCCTGGATGTTGTAGGACAGGATGGAAATGGTCTGGCTCATCTTGGTGGTTCGGCCTTCGCTCTTTCGTCCCGTCGCGGACCCGGATCGGACCCGGGTCACGATCTAGGAACCCGGCACCTGGCCAGCCGTTCCAAAGAGGCCAGCAGGCACGGGAGGGCGTAGTGTCGGAACCGCGCTGGGGGAAGACCGATGCTACCGACCAGCCCGCTTTTGCTGCTTCTGCACATTCTTGTGACGCTCGGCCTGTCGCTGACCATCGTCAGCCGCCGCCTCAGCGTCGCCACCACCCTGTCCTGGATCATCCTGCTCGCCGTGCTGCCGATCGCGGGACCGGTGTTCTACGTGCTGTTCGGCAGCCAGTCGCTGGGGCGCAAGCGGCACAAGACGGGCTGGGCGATCCGGCAGTTCTACCAGAAGGATTTCGGCATCGGGAAACGCCGCGTCGCGCGCGAGGACCTGCCCGTGGACGACTATTTCCAGGAGCTGTCCTGGATGCTGTCGATCCAGACGGGGTTCTTCCCGGCGTCGGCCAACGGCTACAAGCTCTTCTCCTCCGCGCCGCCGCTGATCCGGTCCATGGTCGCGGACATCGATGCGGCGCAGGACAGCGTCTATCTGGAATTCTACATCGTCGATCCGCAAGGGCTGATCGTGGACGTGCTGGAAGCGCTGGAACGCGCGGCCGGGCGCGGCGTGGATGTCCGCCTGATGGTGGACGATTTCGGCGGACGCCCCTTCTTCCGCTCCGACTGGGACGACCGCCTGGTGAACGCGGGCGTGGACGTCGTCCACTCCCTGTCGGTCAACCCGATCAAGGCCTTTTCCAAGCGCACGGACCTGCGCAACCACCGCAAGCTGATCGTGATCGACCAGGACATCGGCTACACGGGCAGCTTCAACCTGACCGACCCGGTGAAGTTCAAGCAGGGCGAGGGGTTCGGCGAATGGGTCGACGTGATGCTGCGCCTCGAAGGGCACATCGTCTCCTCGCTCTCCTGCGTGTTCAACACGGACTACATCTTCGACAGCCAGGGCATGGACTACACCAAGACCGACCTGGAGGAGCTCTCGGACGACGGGGACGCGGTGCGGAGCTTCGAGAACGGCGCTGTCATGCAGCTCGTGCCGAGCGGCCCGGAAATGCACCGCTCCGTCATCCACGAACTCATGGCGGGCGCGATCTTCGGCGCGCGGCGGTCCGTGACCATCGTGACGCCCTATTTCGTGCCCGACGAGACAATCCAGCTCGCGCTGATCAATGCGGCGCACCGAGGCGTGGAGGTGAAGCTGATCGTGCCGCGCCGGGTCGATTCCATCATGGCACGCCATGCGGGCGAAGCCACCTTCGACACGCTGATCGGGGCCGGCATTGAAATCCACCGCTACACGGGCGGGATGCTCCATACGAAGCTGGTCCATGTGGACGATCAGATGACGCTGATCGGCACGGCCAACATGGATATGCGCAGCTTCTACCTGAACCTGGAAATGACGCTCTGCGTCTACGACCGCGACTTCGCGCGCGAGATCGGGGCACTCATAAAATCCTACGTCGCGGATTCCGAAATGGTCGACCCGCAGAAATGGGAACAGCGGGGCTTCGCCCTCCGTTGGAAAGAAAACATCCTCCGCCTCGCGAGCCCGCTTCTGTGAGTCCCGACATGTCCACCCGCCGCGCCAAGCCCGTTGTCCTGACCAACCTGTCTTCCTCGTCCTCGGAGGATATCTCCGGGCAGCTGACGTCCATCTTCGAGCGCTATGGCTACGCCACGCCCGAAGTGCTGATCGGCCCGTCCGAACGGATGGGCGACATGATGGACGCGATGCGCGCGGCACGCGGCGACCTGCTGGTCTCCTTCGGCGGGGACGGCACGGCGGCGGCGGTCGCCTCCATCGCGCGCGACCAGAACGTGCCGTTCATCGCGCTGCCGGGCGGGACGATGAACATGCTGATGCAGGGGCTCTACGGGGCGGACACGTGGGAGGACTGCCTGCTGCGCGGTCTCGCCGTCGCGAAACCCCGCCCCATGACGGCGGGCGTGGTAACGGATGCCAAGGGCGGGGAACATCCCTTCATGGTCGGCGCCATGTTCGGAAAACCGACCGAGATGAGCGAAGCGCGCGAGGAGCTGCGCGACGGCCGAGTGATGGAAGCGGCCAAGGGCGCCGTCGCCGCCCTGCAGGACACGGCCGATGCCGCGCCGCTCTACTTCGCGCTGAAGGACGGCGACTATGACGGCCGCCCGCTGGAACTCGCCAAGGCGACCTGCCCCTTCATGACGGGCGAGGCGCTCGACCCGACCTGCCTCGACCTGACCTTGTTCGATACGGTCACGGGCGGCTCCACGCTCTCTCTCGGGCTCGCCGCCCTCCTGGGCAATCTGCAGCAGAGCAAGGAGGTGGAGCGCGTCTGCACCGACTGGTTCCGCCTGAGCGCCGACCGCCCCATCGCCGCCCTGCTGGACGGCGAACCGCACACATTCGACGGAGAAATCCACGTGCGTCTCGACCGCGACCGGGGACAGGTCCTCGCCCCGTGGCCCGCCATGAGCTTTCCGTCCTCCGCCCCGCAGCCTCCCGCGCCCAAACCTCAAGGAGTTTTCCGATGACCTCCATCCTGCATTTCGCCGACATCCATTTCGGCGTCGAAGACGAAGCCGCGCTGAAGAGCCTCAAAGCCACGATCGACACGCTGGAACCGGACGTGTCGGTCATTTCCGGCGACGTCACGCAGACCGGATCGGAAGAGGAGTTCGAACGCGCCGCGCGCTGGATCGAAGGCCTGTCCGGCCCGAAGGTCATCACCCCCGGCAATCACGACACGCCCATGTACGGCGTCATCGACCGGGTGCTGAAACCCTTCGACCGCTACGCCGACTATATCGACCCGCTCGACGCGGGCCGGTTCGAAGACGACAATGTCGTCATCCTGTCCATGAACACCGCGCGCGGGATCCAGATGAAGCTCGACTGGTCGGTCGGCGTGGTGAACCTGGACGATCTGGACGCCAAGATCGCCGAGTTCGGACAGAGCGACTGGAACAAGATCAAGATGCTCAACGTCCACCACCCCTTCGTCTACCCGCCCGAAAGCCCGCTCCAGAAGGAAACGGAGAATGGCCCGGAAGGGCTAGTCCGTTTGGCCGATGGCAATTGCGACATGGTCCTGTCTGGACATATCCACGTGCCGTTCGTGGTCGAACGCGAACCCGGCGGCAGCGAACTGCTCAGCGTGTCGTCCGGCACGCTCAGCACCCGCCGCCGCGACAATAATCCGGCCTTCAACCATATCGAAGTGAGCGCGGACGAGGTGGTGATCACCATGGTGGAATTTTCGGGGACGGAGTTCATCCGGTCGGAGAGTTTCCGGAAGGACCGGAGCGAGCTGTCGGCCTGGCGGCGGGACGGGTATTCGGCGATGCGCAAGGAGGCGAAGGTGGTGGCTACTC
>CAYULR010000024.1:16612-16898 GCA_964445685.1 uncultured Algimonas sp. | reverse complement strand
GTCTCGCTGGTCATCCGCCGCGAAGGGGAACGCTTGCAGACCTATACCCACCTCGGCACGGGCAATTACCACGCGCAGAATGCCAAGATCTACACCGACCTCGCCCTGTTCACGGCGGACCCGGTGATCGGCGCGGATGTGGGCAAGCTGTTCAACTACGTCACCAGCTCGTCCCGCCCGCGCGACCTGAAAAAGCTGACGCTCGCCCCGCACGGGCTGCGCGACACGCTCTACGCCCACATCGATGCCGAGATCGAGAACGCGAAGGCCGGACGGCCTTCCGGTA
>CAYULR010000024.1:5524-16590 GCA_964445685.1 uncultured Algimonas sp. | reverse complement strand
TGGTCGACCAGGGCATCATCGACAAGCTCTATGAAGCCAGCCAGGCGGGCGTGCAGATCGACCTCGTCGTGCGCGGCATCTGCTGCCTGCGTCCGGGCGTGAAAGGCCTGTCGGAGACGATCCGGGTCAAATCCATCGTGGGGCGCTACCTCGAACATTCGCGCGTCGTCGCCTTCGGCAATGGCCACCCGCTGCCGTCACAGAACGCCAAGCTCTTCATCAGCTCCGCCGACTGGATGCCGCGCAATCTGGACCGCCGCATCGAAACGCTCGTCCCCATCGAAAGCCCGACAGTGCACGATCAGGTGCTCGACCAGATCATGGTCGCCAACCTGATGGACAACACCAACAGCTGGGACCTGCAACCGTCCGGCAAATATGCCCGCCGCAAGCAGGATGAAGGCGAAGAGCCGTTTTCCGCGCATCAATACTTCATGGACAATCCGTCCCTGTCGGGCCGCGGCGAAGCGTTGAAGAAATCCCGCCCGGCGGAGCTGCCCGACCCGCCGCGTTTCACCCCGCGTCTCGTCTCCTGACCGGTCCGCATTCATCCGATCCGTTCGTCGTGCCCGAAACGGGGCCGGAACAGGCGGGCGTGCTCGACATCGGGTCGAACTCGATCCGCTTCGTCGTCTACGACATTTACGGATCGCACTTCACGCCGGTCTACAATGAAAAAGTGCTGGCCGGGCTGGGCCGCGACCTGAAGGAGACGGGCCGACTGTCTCCCGAAGGCAAGCGCCTCGCGCTGGACAGCCTTGCGCGGTTCAAGGCCATCGCCGTGGCGCGCGGCCTGAAACACCTGCTCGTCGCCGCCACGGCCGCCATGCGCGAAGCTGAAGACGCGCCCGTCTTCATCGAGGAGATCAAGGCGCGGACGGGCCTGCACGTACAGCCCGTCTCGGGCCGCGAGGAAGCGCGCCTGTCCGCGCTGGGACTTCTGGCGGGCGACCCGGACGCGCGCGGCCTCGCCGCCGACCTGGGCGGCGCGTCGCTGGAGCTGATCCGCATCGAGGGCAGCGAGCCGGGCAAGCGCATCTCGCTGCCGCTCGGTCCGTTCGACGCGGTCGGCGGCAATCTGCGTGAGGCAGACTATCAGGCGCTCATCCCGCAGATCGACGCGGCGCTGGCCGAGTTGCCGGATGCGCTGTCGGACACGCAGACGCTCTACCTGATAGGCGGGGCGTGGCGGAACCTCGCTTCCATCCATATGAGCCGGTCGCTCTATCCGCTGAAGACGATGCAGAACTACGCGCTCGACACGCTGGACGCGGCATTGCTCGCGCGCTGGGCCTACAATGAAGGGCGCGAGGCATTGTTCGACTGGCCAGGGATGCGCGAACGCCGGGCGGAGACGTTGCCCTATTCCGGCTTGCTGCTGGAGCGGCTGATCCGCGTGTTGCGGCCCAAGCGGGTGGAGGTCTCGCTGACCGGGCTGCGCGAAGGCCTCGTCTTCGACTACTTCCCGGACGATGTGAAATCGCGCGACGCGCTGCTGGACGGCTGCCGGGACTTCGCCTCCGGCTCGCTCCAGTCTGAGCTTTTCGGGCCGCCTCTCATGCGCTTCGTGGACTCTATCGCCGACGTACTGCCCGACTGTTTCGGCAAGGCCAAGGATGCGCGCCTTCGCCGAGCGGCCTGCCTTCTGGCGGGATTGGGCAAAAACCTGCACCCGGATTACCGCGCGGAGCTGGTGTTCGAGAATGTGCTCTACGCGCCCATTTCGGGCCTGTCCCATCCGGAACGCGTCTGGCTGGCGCTGACTCTCTTCCGGTCCGTTTCGCACAAGCGAAAGCCGCCCAACAGAGAGGCGGTGGACCGCCTGCTGACGTCCGGCCAAGTCGTGTCGGCGGAAGCGTTGGGCGCGGCGATCCGGAAGCTGCTGGATGATCTGGTCGGCGCGCTGCACCTGTCGCACACGGACACGCATCTGAGCCTGCACAGCGACGTGCCGGAATTGCTGACCGAACAGGTGGGCTTCCGGGTCACCAAACTGGCCGACCGTCTCGGCCTGCAAGTGGGACGCGCCTAGCCGTCCTCGTCGCGGGGCGTGGGCTGCGGTCCTTCTGCTTCAGGCAGGGTAGAGGCACGGCCTATGGCGGACCCGCGCGGCAGGACCGGACGGGCGGGCTTCGCGGCGTCCTGGACCTCTTCGCTCTGGGGCGTCGCAGTGATCTCCACCTCCGGGGCGTCCGTGATGCGCCACAGCCGCCCGCCCGGGCCGTCGCTGACGAACACGCCGCGCGCATCGGTCGCGATGCCGCCGGGCGGCGTCCTGGCGCCGAACCCGTCCAGCAGTGGCTCCCGCGTTCCGCCCAGACCTGCAAACGTTGCCGTTGCGCGGAAGACCCCGTCGGGCGTGGACAGAAGCGCCGCGCCGCTCTGCGCCTCGATCCGCAAGGCGGAAATGGGACCGTCGACTTTCTGCAGCGTCTCCAGCGTCGATCCCAGATAGGTCTCCCCGCCACGTTGCAGCAGGATCAGCGGCGTCCCCGCATCGTTCGCGACGAACCCCGTAATGCGCCCGGATGTGCGACCGATCAGGTCCGCCACGCCTGTTTGTAGATCGACCGCCAGCAGCCTGGCGCTTCCGTCCCGCACGGGCAGTCCGAGCCAGAGACGGCCGTCCAGCAGGACGGCGAGGGGATGCGGGCCGCCTGTGCTGTTCGCGTTGGCGAAGGAGGCGGTGAGGCTCTTGCCGCCGCCCGCGAGCCGCCACAGACCTTCCCGGTCCGCAACGAAGACCGATCCGCCCGACAGGGCGAGCCCGGACGGCTGGTCGAAGGCGAAGGGCAGCTGCTGCACGATGTCGGCTTCGCCGTCCAACGTCCGGTCGGTGATCCTGATGATCCGTCCGCCGCTGCGGTCCGCTGTGAAGATCGTGCCGTCTTCGGCCAGCACCATCGCCGACACATCGCCCAGCCGCGCGGCGAAGAGCGAAACAGACTGTCCGGGGGCTGCCGACAGGGCATCGCCGGAGCCGCCCTGGTAGATGCGGGCCTCCTGCGCCGGGGCAGGCAGGCTGCACAGCATCAGGGCTGCGAGGAGGAGGCCGACGCGTCTCATGCCCCCGCCATAGACGGGCTCGCCCTGCGGCAAACACGCCGCCGCGCCCCGACAAGCGCCTGCGACGATGCAGCCGTGCGCGTGCGGCTTGCCTCGTCCGCGCCGATGGGCAAGACTTGATCTTGCGAATCGTAACGGAGTTCTCTGCTTTCAGTCTGATCGCTGCACACAACCGACCTGCCACTCGGCCGTCTTTCAAGGGAGGCCGCCTGTGAGCGCGTCACCAGTTCTCTCCTCCGCCCTCGACGGCGCCACGCCCGTCAGCCAGGGCAACTTTCCCTGCCTTATCCTGAACGCGGACTACCAGCCGCTGTCCTACTTTCCGCTTTCGCTCTGGTCGTGGCAGGACGCGATCAAGGCCGTCTTCCTCGACCGGGTGAACGTGGTCGACCATTACGAACAATGCGTGCGCAGCCCCACTTTCGAAATGCAGATGCCGTCCGTCGTGGCGCTGAAGGACTATGTCCCGCAGAACCGCACGCCCGCCTTCACCCGGTTCAACCTGTTCCTGCGCGACGGGTTCGAATGCGTCTATTGCGGCAGTCCCGAAGAACTGACTTTCGACCATGTCCTGCCGCGCCGCCTGGGCGGCAAGACGAGCTGGACCAACATCGTCGCGGCCTGTTCCAGCTGCAATCTGAAGAAAGGCGGCCGCCACCCGAAGGAAGCCCGCATGCATCCGCGCGTGAAACCCGCCCGGCCCAGCATGCACCAGCTGCAGACGCAGGGCCGCCGTTTCCCGCCCAACCATCTGCACGACAGCTGGCTTGACTATCTCTACTGGGATGTCGAATTGAAGGCACAATGAGAATACATCCCTACGCCATACTGCTCGGCATCGCGATCGGCCTGATGAGCCTCTACGCGCTGCGCCATCCCATCTTTGCGCTGATGGCCGGCCTCATCGCCGTGCTCGGGCTCGACATGGTCATGCGCGTGGCCAAGGACTGGCCGAAGAAGCGCTAGGCGGCTCTCCCGGGGTCGGACGCGTTCGAGGCATTCGAAGGGGAGCCGATGCCTGACGATTATGAATATGACTGGCAGCGGCCGGACGACCGGTCCTTCGATGTCGGCGAGGTCTTCAACCGCGCGCTGAGCGCCGTCCGGGACAATCTTTCCGAGATCCTGCCCAGTGTAAGCATCATCTACTTCCTGCTGGGCATTCCGATCGCCATGGCCACCTACATTTTGCGGCAGGAAGAGACGGGGTTGGGGCTCGTCTTCGTGGCTGGCTTCGTTCTGATCGCCGCCGCGACCATCCTCCTCCAGATGGCGCTGACCATCGTGTTCGTGCAGCACCAATGGGGCAGTCCCGTCTCAATGCCCGAGGCGTTCGAGCAGTCCCGCGCGCGGTTCTGGCCGACACTCGTGATGCTCGTCCTGGGGGCTCTGGGCATGCTTTGCGGGCTGATCCTGTTCGTCGTGCCGGGCCTGTTCCTCTACGTGGCCTGGTATGTCGCCTTGCCCGTCGTGGTGGGAGAGAGACGGGATGCGACCGATGCGTTGGACCGTAGCCTGCACCTGACGCGGGGATATCGTTGGCCGGTCGCGGGTGTCGCCTTGCTGGGCCTCGTCATCGTTTTCGGTGTCGGCGGGCTGCTTGGCGGGATCGGCGGAACCTTGAGCGGCCCTGATGCCGTCGGCATGGACGCGGATGCGCCGGTGGGCCGGGTCATCCTGTTTTCGGTGTTCCAATCGCTGGGCAGTACGATCGGCGGCGTCATCGGGCTGGCCCTCGTCGCCTCAGCCTA
This sequence comes from uncultured Algimonas sp., assembly GCA_964445685.1. Classification (GTDB taxonomy): domain Bacteria; phylum Pseudomonadota; class Alphaproteobacteria; order Caulobacterales; family Maricaulaceae; genus Litorimonas. The sequence goes on along the minus strand of CAYULR010000024.1, from coordinate 11,773 downwards.
TGTGGAGTTGCTGGCCGTTCGCGGGGAATACGACCCGGACGAATAAGGCTCAGTCCCGGTCGTCCGTCTCGCGCGTCCACTGGCGGCCGCCCGCGCGGATGCCGAATTCCGGCTTGAAGCGCGCCTCTTCCTTTTTAGGGGGCTTGGGGTTCACCTGTTCGCGCAGCGCGCGCAGCTCCGCCGCCGTGCCGGAAAACTCCGCATCGACCAACCCGCCGAAATCCGTGTCCCCGATGAAGGCGGCGTCCACGGTCTCGCCGGTTTCAAGCTGGGGCGGGGACTGAACGGCAGGCAGTTCGCCGATGCCGCCGCCCAGAGCCGACAGGTCCATGAAGGGCAGGCTGTCATTCAGGACGGGTTCGGTCTCGGACGGGGTATCCAGGCCCAGCTCCTCCAGACCCAATTCCTCCAGGGTCGCAGGCGTAGCGTCCTGCGCCAGACCGGAGGCAGGGAACAGGGCCACGGCAAGCAGACCCGTGCTGTAACTCTTGAACTTCTTCATCACCGGAACCTCCCTGGACCGTCTCGATCCCTAGTCGGTTGGGGCGGCGCACGCCTTGCCGGAAGATGACAAAGTCGAAGGGGCTCTTACGCGCCCGCTTCATGCTTGATGCGCGCCACCATGCTGCGCAGCCCGTTGGCGCGCTGCGTGGAGAGGTGCTCCGCCAGGCCGAGCTCGCCGAACAGCGCCTCCGCGTCCAGGGCGCGGATGGTCTCGTCGGGCTTGTTGGAGAAGACCTGCGTCGCGATCGCCACGAGGCCGCTGACGATATGGGCGTCCGAGGCCCCGCGGAAGACGAGGTGCCCGTCCGCGTTCCGGTCGCTCACCAGCCAGACCTGCGAGGCGCAGCCGCGGACCTTGTTCGCATCGGTGCAATCGGCGTCGGGCAGGGGCTCCATCGACTTGCCGAGGTCGATGACGTGCATGTAGCGTTCTTCCCACCCGTCGAGGAACTCGAAGTCCTCGATCAGGTCGGCCACGTCTTCGGGCCAGGACCCGCCCTCTTGCACTGTCTCGCTCATGCCGGGCAGATAGGGGCAGGCGGAAGGCACCGCAACCGTGGCGGATGCGCGCTTTCGCGGGGCCTCCGCAAGGGGCGGGAAAGCGCGGCTGGAGATTCCCCGCAGACGCGAAAGCGGTGGCGTCCGGGCTGCAGGAACGGCTTTCGTGGTTAATAATGATCGTTAAAGCCTTTATATGAGTCGTCTTGCCGACATCACGCCCGTCCCGCGATTGCTGGGACCGATTCTGATCTGGCTGGTCGTGGTGCTCGCGGGCGGCGCGGTCGCCATGTACATGACCGGCGCGGTCGAGCCCGTCGGCAAAGTAGCCGTCGGCCTGGCGGTTCCGGCCCTATTGTCTCTGATCCTGCTGCCTTTCCTGCACGAGACCTGGTCGCAAGTGCTCTTGCTCGCGCTTTGGACCGGGTTCGCCGTTGTCGCGACGCTGATCGGCGGGTTCTTCCCGATCGCCATCACCTTCCTCTGCATTCCGGCCATCGCCATGCTGTTCACCCGCGAACGGGTGGTCGAGGCGCTGGTGCTGGCCGCGCTGGCCCTGATCGCGACCATGCTGTCGCTGACGCTGGTCGAACTGGGCGAGTCGCCCCTGTCCGAATCCGGTGTGGGCATCTTCGCCGTGCTCGGAACGGCCGGAACGCTGGCGTTGACCGTGGCATCCATGATTGCAGGCTCCCAAGGCGCGGCGCGTCTGGAGAGCGGACAGCTGGGCCGCTGGGCGGGCGGCGTGTCGGGCGGGTTCTACAAGTTCGCGACCAATGGCGCGCTGATCTCCGCCAATGACGAGGGCATGGAACTGTTCGGCCTGAAAGAGGACGGCAAGGAAGTGCGGCTCGCTACGCTCACCGGATTGCAGGAAGCCGATGCCAGCCTTGTGGAGAGCGCGGACCTTGCCCGCCGCTATGGCCGACAGACCGTCACGCGGCTGGCCCTGCCCAATGGCAAGGGCGTCCGCCGCTACGACATGACGATCACCCCGACTCAGCGCGGCGGCTGGCTGGTCCACGCGATGGACCGCACGCCCGAAGCCGAGCTGATGGATGCGCTGCGCGAGTCGCGGCAGGCGGCAAAGCAGGACGTCCGCGACAAGACGCTCTTCTTCGCGGGCGTCAGCCACGAACTGCGCACGCCGCTCAACGCCATCATTGGATTTTCCGACATGATGCGCTCGCGCCTCTTCGGGCCGTTGCCCGGAAAATACGCCGAATATGCGGATCTGATTCACGATAGCGGCCAGTATATGCTCGACCTCATCGGGGATGTGCTGGACCTCTCCAAGGTCGAGGCCGGGCAGTACACGCTGGTGCCCGATACGTTCGACATGGCCGACGTGGTGCGCAGCTCCGTGAAGATGATCCGGCCCGCCGCCGACACGGCGGAGATCGCGGTCGAAGTCGATGTGCCGGAATATGATCCGCTGCTCGTCACGGCGGACCGCAAGGCCTCGCGACAGATCCTGCTGAACCTGATGTCCAATGCGGTGAAGTTCTCCGCCAAGGGCGGGCAGGTCCGCGTGTCCGCGCGCGAAAACGGCTCCGGCGTCATCCTGACGGTGGCCGATGACGGACCGGGCATGAGCGAAGCCGACCTCGCCCGCGTGGGCGCGCCGTTTGCGCAAGGCGAAGCGTCTCGCGACGTGGATGCACGCGGCTCCGGCCTCGGCCTGTCGCTGGTCCGCACTCTGGCGGAACTGCATGGCGGGACACTGTCCCTGGAGAGCGTGCCGGGCGAGGGAACGACGGCGGAAGTCCGCCTGCCGTCCCTGCGGCTGGAGAGTCAGTCTTAAGACGGACCCGGCGCTAGACGAACACCCGGGGCTAGATGAACTCGTCGTCGGCGTGCGGGGTCGGCAACGGTCCGGCGAACGCCATCCCGATCAGAACCATCAGGAACATGACGCAGAGCGCCAGCGCGATCGGCAGGGTTTGCGCCTGTCCCGTGCCCACGGCCTTGCGGTCCGCATCCTCGATATCGAGGTGACGCCATAGCGATGTGCGCAGGTCTCCGACCTGGGCGGACGCTTGCGACAGGCCCGTGCGGGTCCGCTCGCCGGCCTCCAACCGGGCGGCCGCGTCCACGGCCAGTTCCACCGTCCCGGCGCGGGCGCGGAGGTCTTCGGAAAAACCGATCCAGTGGCCATCGACCCAGCTGCCGACGCTGGCCACGTCGGGACGCGGCCATTCGACTTCGGACAGGGACGCCACGGCCTGCTTGGCCTGCTGCGTCAGGGAGGGCGGGCGTTCCGCGTCGGGTGTTCCCACGACGGGCACGTCGAAGGGCAAGGCCGTCTGCGCCATGGCGACCGCCGTGTCGTTCCATTGGCTGACCGCGCCGGACAGGCGGTTCCAGTGGTCGTCCCGCAGCAGCGGTTCGACCGCATCCGCGAACAGGCTGTCCGCCGTGTTGGAGATGACGCCGATCAGGCGGCCATCCGGCGACGGGTAGAGCGCCGCAACGCCGCGCGCCTGCACCATGCGGTTGGCGCTGACCATGTGCGCAGCCTGGACCATCGTCTGCTCCCCGTCGAGGCTGGCGAACTGTCCGGCCGTATCGGGCGGGCCGCTTTGCAGGCGCTGGCCGCGCCACGCGCCCTGCAACCCGCGCGGGGCCGCCAGGCGGACATGGCGTTCAATTTCCGACAGGGGTTCGATGCGCAGCTGGTGGCGGGCACGGTCGACCGTGTCGCCGCGTTCGAAGTCGGCCTGCGTCCAGACCGAACCGTCGGCGCGGGCCAGCTTGGCGACGACGCTCAGCGCCGTGGTGAAATCCAGATTGCCCAGCGGCAGCACGACGACCGTGTTCGCTCCGCCCGCAGCCCCGAAGAGCGATCCGTCGGCGGCAAAGCGCGACAGGTCCGTGTCGGACGTCGGGACGCTCGCCTCCAGGCGCAGCTCCGACCCTTCGGAGATGGCGATGAACGGATCGCTCGCCCCGCAGCGCGGGCTCGGGTCGGCGTCGATAGTCGTCAGTTCCAGATGGTTGTCATTGCCCGTCAGGAGCCCGGACCGGACCGGATAGGCCACAGTCATGCGGCGGCCGCGCACGCGGGCCTCGCCCAGCACTTCGCCGTTCAGTTGCGCGCGCAGGCGTGTTCCAGGCTTTGTGCGCCCGTCGCGCGTCAGGCGCAGCACGATCTCGCCTTCGCTCGCCGCCGGGTCGGCCACGTCGAAGGTGAAATCCCGGCGCGTTCCGGTCTGCACGGACAGCATGTCCAGCGTGGTGCGCCCGGACACGTCCTGATGGTCCGCGTCGATCGGCGTTTGCGCCTGGATGTCGGCGGCCGGGGCGATCGCCCCCAGGAAAGCGGGCAGCACGGAGGTGGAGAAAGCGCGGGCGGCTTCCATGACTTCGGCGTCAGTGTCGCCGATCAGGAACAGGCGGTCGCGCTGCGCGGGGTCCAGCGCGACGACCGCGCCGCTGCCTTCCAGCAAGGCTGTGTCTTCGGTGTAGCCGAACAGCTGGGCGCGGCGGACCATGACAATGTCAAAGTCCGCTTCGCCCGCGCTCAGGCGGAACTCCGGGACTGTCTCCATGCGGAGCCCGACGGCCTGCGCGGCGAGGGCTTGCAGCTTGGTCTGGTCCGGCCCGGCGGAGACGAGGCCCACCGTTGCGGGCGCGAAGACCGGGCTGGCCAGGCGTGTCTCCACATCGCCCAGCGTCTGCGGGTCGTCGGCCAGGCGGCCGGGCAGGGGCAGGATGGTCACGTCCAGCCGCGACTCCGCCATGTCGACGCGGTATCCGCCGGACGGGGCGTCGCACTGGACCGCGTGGGTCAGTTGCAGAACGTTGCCCGTCTTGCGCGCGCGGGTCGGGTCCAGCTCCAGCGTGGTGTCGAAGCCCGCGCCGTTGGTCGGGATCTCAACCGGATCGTTGCCGTTGAACCGCACCAGCAGGGGCAGGGACGGGTCCGCGCCTGGCAGCGGGTCGGCGGACAGGGTCACGGACAGCGTGTCCAGCGTCGCGGCTTCCAGCAGGTCGAAGCGCAAGGAGGTCTGCGGGCTGCGCCAGTCGAGGCGGCGTTGCGCGCGACCATCCGTGGCGTCGCTCATCGGCACCGTGTAGCGCCGGGGCAGGATTTCGGGCTCCGTCGGAGGCGGCAGGTCGTCGAGGCTGTCCAGGGGAGTGGCGGCGTCAGGAGCGGCCACGGTTTCGGCCACGTCCTGCGTCATGTCTTCCGCCACGTCTTGTGCGAAAGCCGGTCCGCACAGCAGTGGCAGACAGGCGGCGCAACTGGTAAGCAGGGCCTGCAAGGCGATGCGGTTCATGGACGGTGTCCCGTTCGAAGAGAAGTCAGACCCTTCGAAGCAAGCCGCGTGCCACCTCTCGCCCGACAGGCGAGTCGGGCGCAGCCCATTCCCGTGAACAGGAGACCGCCCCTTGACCGAACCCCGACTGAAGAGCGGCGTATGGATCGACGCGCTGATCCGGCGTGCGCAGGTCGGCGGTGCGTTCGCGCTGGTCTCGCGTTCCGGCGACCGGGATGCGGGCACGGTGCTGGTGGTCGTGCGGGGGCGCGACGCGCTGACGCTCTACGCGCCGGAACGCGACATGGAGGGCGCGCGCGTCTGGCGCGCGACGAGTCTGGCCGAAGCGGAGCTGGCGGATGCGGTGGACCGCCGTGCGGACTTCGATCCCGACCTCAATGTGGTGGAGAGCGACGATCCGCAAGGCCGTCACTTCATGGAAGAGCCGGTTCTGAGTCAGCCGTCAGCTCGGGCGGACGGGGCGGACGCCGCAGCCGCAGCACGAGCCTTGTTCCGAGACCGATGAAGGCCGCCGTCAGCCCGATCATCAATCCGTACCAGACCCCGTTCGCGCCGACCGGCGTGTGGAAGGCCAGCAAGTAGCAGGCCGGGAATCCGATCAGCCAGAAACTGATGCCCGTGATGATCATGGGCGCGGTCACGTCCTTCAGCCCGCGCAAGAGTTGGTTCGACACGACCTGCACCGCGTCGAACACCATGAAGGCGGCGGCGATGGGCAGGAAGCCGATGATGAGCGCCAGCGTGGCGACGTTGTCGCCCTCGGGCCGCATGTAGGCGTGGGCGACGGCCTGCGGGAACAGGGCGATGACCAGCGCGATGACCGCCATGCCGCCCACGGAAATGATCAGCGTCGACTGAACGGCGCGCATCCGGGCGGGTGCATCCGCCGCCCCTTCCGCCAGCGCGATGCGCGTCGCGCCCGCCATGGCGATGACTTCCGCCGTCGCGCAATAGGAAAAAGACG
>CAYULR010000024.1:1057-5514 GCA_964445685.1 uncultured Algimonas sp. | reverse complement strand
GTTCAGCCCGACCTGATAGGCGGCCAGTTCGCGCACCCCGATCGTACCCATGACCAGGGCGGCGGCGTTGAACAGCATGCCTTCGAACAGGGTGGTCACGCTGATCGGCCAGGACAGGCGGACGATGTCGGCGAACCGGTCGCGGTCGAAGACAAACAGGTTGCGGAAGATCTCGAATGGGGCGGAGTCCGCATCGCGCGACACGTAGAAGCCCAGCACGCCAAAGCAGATCGCATAGGACACGGAACTCGCAATGCCCGCGCCCACCAGGCCTAGCGCCGGTGCGCCCAGCAGGCCGAAGATCAGTACGGCGTTCAGCCCCGCATTCAGCAGGACGGTCAGGGTCACGATTACGAGCGGGCCGAGCGTCTTGTTCAGCGCGGCGAGGAAATTGCGCAGCACCATCACGCCCAGCGCAAAGGGCAGGCCGGGCGCCAGCGCCAGAACATAGGCCTGCGCCATGCGGGAGACGTCCGCATCCTGCCCGAAGAAGACCAGGATGGGCGAGGTGAAGAACAGCACCGCCGACAGCGGGATCGTCAACAGCACGACGAGCCACAGCGCCATGCGCACGCTGCGGCGGGCATCGCGGCGGGCTTCCTCGACCGAGCGGCCGATCGTGGTGCCGACGGCCTGGCTGACCATGGGGGTAACCGCGCTGACGGGGCCTGCGCCGATCATCCAAAGCAGAAAGTAGATCACGCTGCCCATGGCGGCGGCGGCCAGCGCCTGCGTCCCGACCCGGCCGATCATGATCGTATCCACCGTGTAGATGGAATATTGGATGATCTGGGTGAGCGCCATAGGTCCGCCCAGCGCGAGCAGGGCGGCCATCTCTCCGCGCAGGGTGCGCGGGAGGGAGCGGACTGGGGCGTTCACGGCCATGACGCGCGGCCCTGCGCCATCCCGCCGCAGCTGTAAAGCGTGAACAGGCCGGGGACCCCCAAGACACTCCTAATGAAGACGCTTTCAATGAAGGCGCTTTCAATGAAGACGCTCCCAATCTTGCAATCGCTCCCGCAAGCGCACAGGGACGACGGTAACGCCGCGCGAAGGGAAGGGAGCGCCTTGGGGATCATCGGCCAGTCCAGTCGCGCTGCCGCACTCTGCCTTGCGCTGGGGGCCGTGTCGTGCGCGCCCGCGTCTGACGCGCCCGCCATGACGCGCAAGGACCCGGTGCGGATCGTGGGCTCCTCCACCATCTTCCCCTTCGCCGCGCTGGTCGCGGAAACCTACAGCGAACGCACGGGCACGCCCGTCGTGGTCGAACAGACGGGCAGCGGTGGCGGGCACAAGCTGTTCTGTTCCGGCGATCCGTCGATCGACGCGACGACGTCATCGCGCAGGCGCAAGGCCGAAGAAGCCGAGCAGTGCGAGGCGAACGGCGTGTCGCCCGTCATCGAACTGCGCCTCGGCTATGACGGCATCGTGCTGGCGCGCGGCGTGGGCGAAGGGACCCTGCCGCTCGATGCGCTCGTGCTGGACGAGGCCGTGCTCTACCGGGCGCTGGCCCGCGAGCTGCCGCGTTCGGGTACAGATTGCACGGCGGTCGCCAACCCCTATGCGCGCTGGTCCGAGATCGACCCCGCCCTGCCGGACATCGAGATCGAAGTGTACGGCCCGCCGCCCACATCCGGGACGCGCGATGCCTTCGTGGAAACCGCCATGGAGGAGGGCGCGCGGCGCCTGCCGTGCCTGGCGGAGATGGAACGCCGTACGCCCAACCTGTTCCGGATCCGCGCGCAGCAAATCCGCGAGGACGGTGCGTGGATCGATACGGGCGAGAACGACAACGCCCTCATCCGGACCCTGTCCGACTCGCCCGATGCGCTGGGCGTGTTCGGCTTTTCTTTCCTGGACCAGAACCGCGACAAGGTGCGCGCCGTCCCCATTGGCGGGGTGGAGCCGAGCCTGGAGACGATCCGCAGCAAAGCCTATCCGGTCGTGCGCGATCTCTACCTCTATGTGCGCAGCGGCGCGGAGCCGTCCACGCGGGACGCGCTGGCCTATGCCGGGGAGTTCACGTCCGGCGAAGCGTCCGGCCCGGAAGGCTATTTGGAAGAGATCGGGCTGATCCCGCTGTCAGGTCCAGACCGCCGCGCCGTCCGGGATGCGCTCCGGTCCGTGCAGGACACCGACCCGTCATGAGCGATCCCATGCCGGTCTACGCGCTCGTCGTGACCGCCGCCTCCATGGTCGCGGCCTACCGGGTCGTGCATGGGCGCGCGATCCGGCTGGCTCAGGAACGCCCAGCGGAAACGTTCAGCCCGACGGGATTGCAGGCGCAGCCGCGCCACCACGCGCGGCTGGCGGCGGCGTTGGTGGGACTGGTCGGCGTGGCGGTCTACACCGCTGGGCTGTCGCTGCGCCCAGTCGGGGCCGGACTGGCGTTGGACGCGCTTTGGCTCGCGGCGCTGGTCTTGCTGCCCCTGGGCGTGACGGCCCTGTCGATCTTCAACGTCCGCCCGACCTTCGCCGCCCGCGCCCATGTGGAACGCATGGCGGAGACCGGTCTGATGGCGCTGTCGCTGGTCGCGCTGCTGACCACGGTGGGCATTATCGGGTCGCTTCTGTTCGAGGCGGCGCTGTTCTTCCGCGATGTCTCCGTGCTGGAATTCCTGTTCGGCACGCAATGGTCGCCGCAGACCGCGCTGCGCGCCGGGCAGGCGGGTCAGAGCGGGGCGTTCGGGGCCGTGCCGGTCTTCGCCGGGACGCTGCTCATCACGCTGATCGCCATGATCGTCGCCGCGCCCGTCGGATTGATGATCGCCATCTACCTGTCGGAATATGCGAGCGCCCGCACCCGCGCCGTCGCCAAGCCCGCCATCGAGGTGTTGGCCGGCATTCCCACGGTGGTCTACGGCTTCTTCGCGCTGGTCACGGTCGGCCCGGCCATCCGCGACGCCGCCGCGCTCTTGGAGGCGGGGGCGGCGGTGCAGTCCGCGCTGGCGGCCGGGCTGGTCATGGGCGTCATGATCATCCCGCTGGTCAGCTCCCTGTCCGACGACGTCATCCGCGCCGTGCCGAAAAGCCTGCGTGACAGCTCCACCGCGCTCGGCGCCACCCCGTCCGAGACGCTGCGCCGCGTCGTCTTCCGCAGCGCGCTGCCCGGCATCATCGGGGCGTTACTGCTGGCCGTATCGCGCGCCGTGGGCGAAACCATGATCGTCGTCATGGCGGCGGGCCGGGCGGCGACCCTGTCCGCCAACCCGCTGGAGTCCGTGACCACGGTCACGGTGCAGATCGTCGCGCTGCTGACGGGTGACCAGCTCTTCGACAGTCCGCGCACGCTTGCCGCTTTCGCGCTGGGCCTCGTCCTGTTCGCCATCACCTTGCTGTTGAACATCGCCGCGCTGGCCGTCGTGAACCGTTACCGGACGCGCGTGGAATGAGCCGCCTGTCCGATACGAACGCGCAACTGGCCGGACCGGACCTGTCCGCCCGGCTCGCCAAACGCCGCGCGTCCGAGCGCCGCTTCCGGCTCTATGGCCGGGCGAGCATCGGCTTTGCGGTGGTGGCGTTGGCCTGGCTGCTCCTGTCCATCGTCTCGACGGGCGTCTCCGCCTTCGTGCAGCCCTGGGTCACGCTCGACCTGTCCGTGAACGCCGCCGCGCCCGACGACCGCCGGGCTCTGGCCGATGCGCTGCTGGACAGCCTGGAGGCGGACTCCGATCCGCAATCGCGGCGGGACGTGCTGGGGCTGGTCTCGTCCGGTCTGGCTACGCGGCAGGTGCGCGACGCGCGCGCAGCCGGGCAGACCCGCGTCCGGCTCGACGTGCCCTTGTCCGATTATTCCCGCCTCGATGCGCGCCAGCAATCCTGGCTGCAGGGCTGGCGCGAGGCAGGGCGCGTGGAACGGCGGTTCGACACCGGGCTGTTCACCAATGCGGACTCCCGCGACCCGGCGCGGGCGGGTTTGGCCTCCGCCCTGTTCGGCTCGGTCATGATCGTGCTGATTTCGGGCCTCGTCGCCATTCCTGTGGGGGTCGGGGCCGCCATCTACCTGGACGCGTTCGCGCCCCGGTCGGGCTGGCGCGGATGGGCGACGCGCGCGGTGGAAGTCAACATCAACAACCTCGCCGCCGTTCCCGCCATCGTGTTCGGCCTGCTGGGCCTGGCGGTCTTCATCAACCTGTTCGGGTTGGCGCGGTCCATCCCGCTGGTCGGCGGGCTGGTCATGGCGCTGCGCATGTTCCCGACCGTGGTCATCGCCTCGCGCGCGGCGTTGCAGGCGGTGCCAGAATCGCTGACCGACTCCGCGCTCAGCCTCGGCGCCTCGCGCATGCAGGCCGTGTTCGGGCACAAGGTCCCGGTTGCCGCGCCCGCTATGCTGACCGGGTCGATCATCGGCATGGCGCAGGCGCTGGGCGAGACCGCGCCGCTGCTGATGATCGGCATGGTGGCGTTCGTCACCAGCGTGCCGGGCTCTCCGTTGGATCCGGCGACCGCCTTGCCCG
>CAYULR010000024.1:0-1047 GCA_964445685.1 uncultured Algimonas sp. | reverse complement strand
GTGCAGATCTACCTCTGGTCCGGCTCGGCCGAAGCGGCGTGGGCGCAGCGGGCCTCCGCGGCCATCATGGTGCTGCTCGGCGTTTTGCTGGCCTTTAACGCGCTGGCCGTGATCCTGCGCGAACGGTTGCAGAGAAGGGACCGGCTATGAGCCAGGACGACGACGCCCCGAAATTCTCCTGCCGCGCGGTGGATGTGCATTATGGCGGCTTCCAGGCGCTGCACGATATCGACATGGACATTGCGGACCGCAGCGTGACCGCGCTGATCGGGCCCAGCGGGTGCGGGAAGTCGACGCTGCTGCGCATCTTCAACCGCATGAACGATGTCATTCCCGACGCGCGCGTCACGGGCGATGTGCGAATGGACGGGCTGGATATCTACGCGAACGATGTGGACCCGGTGCTGTTGCGCACCCGTGTGGGCATGGTCTTCCAGAAGCCCGCGCCGTTTCCGCGCTCCGTCTACGAAAACGTCGCCTACGGTCCGCGCTTGCACGGGCTGACGCGCAGCCGGGGCGCGCTCGACCAGCTGGTGGAGAAGAGCCTGCGCCGCGCCGGGCTGTGGGACGAGGTGAAGGACCGCCTGTCCGCGCCAGCGCCCAGCCTGTCCGTCGGCCAGCAACAGCGCCTCGTGCTCGCCCGCACGCTCGCCATCGAGCCGGATGTCATCCTGATGGACGAACCCGCCAGTTCGCTGGACCCGATCGCCACCGCGCGGCTGGAGGCGTTGGTGGAAGAGCTGAAGGCGCGCTACTGCATCATCATCATCACCCACAGCATGGCCCAGGCCGCCCGCCTGTCGGACCGCACGGCCTTCCTGCACAAGGGGCGGCTGATCGAATACGACCAGACCGACCGCCTGTTCACCAACCCGTCGGACACGCGCACGCAGGACTACATTACGGGCCGCTTCGGCTGAGGCCGGAATGAAGGTCGGGTCTTGCGAAGCTCCGGCAAAGGGCGTAACGGCCCATCCGCTGGTTGGCGGAGTGTAGCTCAGCCTGGTAGAGCACTGTCTTCGGGAGGCAGGGGCCGGAGGTTCGAAT
>CAYULR010000023.1:4817-17126 GCA_964445685.1 uncultured Algimonas sp. | reverse complement strand
GGGACAGGAGCGGATGCTTCCACACATCCGTCGTCTGGTAGTAGTAGTCCTCGCCCCGGACACCGCCGTAGGTCACGGCGAGCGTAGGGGTATAGGCCACATTGGTCTGCGAGAACATCTGGATGACGTCGTCGTAGATCTCCAGCGTCGGCAGATTGTGCTCGACCGAGCTGTTGCCATCCTGAACCAGCGCCATGTCCATATGATACTGCGAGCCGCCTTCAGCGACGACGAGCACGTCGGCTTCGCGGGCCGCTTCGGCGACCTGCTGCCGTTGGTCCCGGCGGGGCTGATTGTAGTTCTTCACAGCCAGAGCGCCTTGGTCTGCCAGACGGTCCACATGCTCCTTGGCATCGTCATAGCTCTCGATGGACGCATAGAAGCCTGGAGCTTTTGCGCCGTAGATGACTTCGCCTGTCGAGTAGATGCGCGGCGCGAGAAGCTTGCCAGCCCGCTGCATTTCTGCGGCCGGGAAGATTAATTCCGCCCTGGAACTGGGGTCGAACATCGTCGTCACGCCGAGCGCGAGCGTCGCCATCGTCTCCCAGTTCTGTTGCGGAACGAGGCCCGCTACACCCTGTGGTCCGTGCGCATGGGCGTCGATAAAGCCTGGAACAATGGTCTTGCCGCGCAGGTCCACGACGCGGGCATCACTTGGGATGGTGACGTCCGAGCCAACCCGCTCGATGCGGTCGCCATCGATCAGGATCACGCCCGACTCGATCACGCCGCCATCTGCGCCGCTCATGGTCACGATCCGCGCATTGACCAGCGCGACCCGGCCATCCGGCTTGTCGGCTTTCGCCATCGTGGAGATGTCCCGACCTCGAGTGACCGGCTCGAAATCATCATCCGCCATCGCTGCCGGTGTGGCCGAGAATAGGGTGGATCCGAGCGTCCAGTGCAGAGTGCCGTTTGCCGACCAGCTCGGGTAAGTCGCCCCGCCCTCGCTGACCTTTGTCACGGGAAGCGCTTTCGTCGCGCGGCCCGTGGCGACTTTCTGCGGTCCGGGCAGCAGCGGCGTGACATAGAGGTTGTAGTTCTCGCGGAAGGCCGCTTGCCGCCCGTCCGGGCTGACGACGAAAGTCTGCGCCATCTTGTTGGTCAGGTGGACGCGCTCTTCATTGCCTGAGAGGTCGACGCTTACGAGCTCGCTCGTGCCGCCCGCGCTGCGTGTGTAGAATAAACGGTCATTGCGGCCATCGAAATGCGGGTTCGAACCGCTTTTCGAAATGCGTGTGGCCTCACCACCGCCAATACGTTTTACATAGAGACCCGTATCCGAAGACCATTCCGGCGCGACAAGATTGCCGCCGCCGCGCTTGGCATAGACCAGACTGCGGCCATCGGGTGAGAGTCTGGGATGACGGTAATGACCCGGCTGCATCGTATGCGTGGAGATGGCTTTGGACGCGATGTCGATTGTGTGAACCGCGCCGAGGTCGTCATCCGTCCAGGACACGAAAGCGACGCGTCGGTTGTCGCGTGACCAGCTCGGGTGAATCTCACGCGTCTCCTCCGGCAGCGTCGTCAGGCGCGTGACTGTCCCCGAGGCGAGATCCCGCAGGTGCAGCTTTCCGAGGCTTTCGTAGACGAGTGTTCGGCCATCCGGCGAAACTTGCGCAAACCGAGGCATCTGGGTCTTGAACGTGTCGGGCGAGACGCGGACCGACGGACGCGGCGCGTCGAGGACTTCGCGCGTGTCGCGGACCCGGAATTCGATATGCTCGACATTGGCCGTGGCCACGTCGTAGCGGTGGATCTTCCCTTTGGCCCAGAAGTAAATGCTCTCGCTATCCGGACTCCAATCCATATTCGGATAGACGCCCGTAATGGCCCAGGTCTCCTGCATGTCCTGATCGAGGTGGTCGAAGATCATGCGCTCCTTGCCGCTTTCGAGGTCCTTGATGAACAGGTGGGACTTGGCGCGGACGCGTTTGACGTAGGCGAGGTAACGGCCATCGGGAGACGGAGCGGGACGGGTCGCGCCGCCGGGACCGCCCGCAGCGACCGTGGTTTCGCCTGTTTCCATGTCGTAGCGCTTGATCTGGAAAAGCTCGGTATTGCTGTCCTGCGCGTATTCGAAGATCGGGCCGGGCGTGACGTTCATGCTGTAATACAGGCCGTCGCCATCCGGCGTGAACATGGGCTCCCCGAGCTCTTTCTGGTGCTGCTCGGACGGGCGTTCCACCAGCTGTACGCCGGAGCCGCCTTGGGTCGAGTACATCCAGATTTCACCGACACCCGCCGAGCGCGATGTCGTATAATGCTTCCGTGCCGCGATGAAGTCGCCGGACGGATGCCAGGTCGGATTGTTCAGCAGCCGGAAGCTCTCGTCGGTCACCTGTTGCAGGTCGGACCCGTCGACATTCATCGTCCAAATATTGTCACCGCCAGCCCGGTCGGACGTGAAGGCGATGCGGGTGCCGTCTGGCGAGAAACGCGGCTGGAACTCCCAAGCAAATCCCGACGCGATGTTCGTCGCCGTGCCGCCTGTTGCCGGAACCGTGTAGATGTCGCCCAGCATGTCGAAAGCCAGAGTTTTTCCGTCCGGCGAGACATCGAGGCTCATCCACGTGCCTTGGTCGACATCGATAGAAATGGTTTTCTTCGCTCCGGGCGGGTTCGTGACATCCCACTTTTCATCGTCTTGCGCGAAGGCCGTGGTGGCGAGCGAAAGCGCTGCCGTCGTCAGAAGTAGCTGGCGTGTCATGATTTTCCCCTTTGATTGTTACACCAGTAACAACCGCGCTGCGGAAAACCATCCCCCTCACGCGTTAGTGTGAGGCGAAAACGAAAAAGCCCGCGCCAATGGGCGCGGGCTCGTCGATCAAGGTTGCACCGCCTTAGAAGCGCTTCGTGACTTCCACGGCGTAGAGCGTCGGCTCGTTGACGAAGGCCGTCAAGTTGTTGAAGTCCACGCCGCCTTCGGCCTGAACCACACCGCCGAGGTTGCGGACATAGCCTGCAATCTCGAAATCGTCGGTGGCAAAGCCGCCGCGCAGACCGATTTCCGTCAGCGGGTCGGAGGAGAATTCCGTCGACTCATAGAGAAAGAAGTTGGTCGAGGACCGGTGCGCCAGATCGGCAAACACAAAGGCTTCCCACTCCGCGCCGAGCGGAACGCTGTAGCGCGCCGTTGCATTGGCGATCCACTTGGGCGCGTTGGGCAACGGGTTGCCGTCGATGAAAGCCAGGCCCGTGACGGGGTCGACCGGGTCGAGCACCGTGCAGTTGGAGCCACAGGCGCCAGCTTGCAGTGTCGGATCGATGATTTCCGTATCGTTATAGGAGACACCCCCCGTCAGGACGAGACGCGGCACGGGCGTGAAAGCGGCATCGACTTCGACACCCTGACCTCGGACCGCATCGGCGTTCAGCAATTGGTTGAAGTTCCCTGCCCCGCCAACGGCCGTGAGCTGTTGGTCGTCGGTCTCGAAATAGTAGGCGCTGACATTCAGCGTCGCGCGGCCATCGAAGTAGCGGGACTTGAAGCCGGCCTCTACGCTGTCGATCGTCTCCGTGTCGGCCACGGTCACGAAATCACCGAACAGGATGCGCCCCTGCGCGTTGGGCGCACGGAAGCCACGCGCGTAGCGGGCATAGACGTTCACATCGTCCGTCAGGGCGTAATCCAGAGCGAAATCACCCGTCACGACTGTATCGCCCAGCTCACGCACGATGGGTCCCAGCGGCGGTGCACCGAACGGACCGATGAGACGCTCTGCCGAGAAGTCCTTGTCCTCATCCGTCACGCGGATGCCGCCCGTCGCCGTCAGGCGGTCCGTGAGGTTCCACGCCACAGAGCCGAATAAGGCCAGCGACGTCGTCTCCTGCGTCTGGATAGCCAGTGCATTGCGCGGGTTGCCCGGCGCGAGCGAGTCGAAGGAAAGGTTATCGAGGTTCAGGTCCTCGTGGAAAGCAAAGCCTCCCAGCGTCAGGTTCACGACGCCGCCAAAATCTTTGTTGAAGCGGATTTCCTGCGTGTACTGGCCATGATCCGTGATCCCATCAGCCGATTCAGCCGGGAATGGGATGAAACCGGGGAAGCTGTTTCCGAGGAAAGCCGCACCAACGCCGCCGTCCACGTCACCGCGCGCAAAGTTGGTGACTTTCTCGAAGGCCGAGATGGACGTCAGCGTCCCGCCCCAGACATCCCAATCCGCCGTCAGGCTGACACCGACATTGTCGACTTCGGAGACCTGGAACGAATCGGACGCCCCTGTGAAACGGTCGAAGTTTGTGACCAGCTCGTTCGTTCCGGGTTGGATGGCATTGGCGAAGAACGTCCGGCTGCCACCGCGCAGGCGACGGCCGTGTACGTTGATGAGATAGCGAGAGTTCGCCGTCGGCGTCACTTCCACCAGCAGGCGGGCGGCATAGTCGTCGAATTCTTCGAACGCCTCTTCGCGGGCTTGCGGGTTGGCATTGTCGACGCGGTCATCGCTGCGCTGGTAGATGCCCGACAGGCGCGCCGCGACTTTGCCCGGAATGAGAGCGCCGGAAACCGCGCCTTCCAGATCGACCGTATTGAAGCGGCCATAGGCGCCGCGCACATAGCCTTCGGTTTCCTGCGTCGGCTTGGCGCTGGTGAAGGTCACTGCACCAGCAGGCGTGTTCCGGCCGAACAGTGTGCCTTGCGGGCCGCGGAGCACTTCGACCTGGTCGAGGTCGAAGACCGGAAAGCCTTTCAGGATCGGATTCTCCAGAACGACGCCGTCATAGACAAGGCTGACGGGCTGGTTGGCGTTCAGGTCGAAATCTGTGTTGCCGAGACCGCGAATGTAGAAGCGCGGGAACGTGCGGCCAAATGAGCTCTCGGCATACAGGCTGGGAACGCGTGCGCTTAGGGCGAGGATGTCTTCGCCGCCCGATGTGATGTTGTCGAGAATATCGTCGGACAGGACGGCAACGGAGGCCGGCACGTCCTGCAGGCTTTGTTCGCGTTTCTGAGCCGTGACGATGACTTCGTCGACAGTTCCTGTCTGCGCGAAGGCGGCGGATAGGCTCGTGCCCGACAGCAGAGCCGCCATGAGCGTGGCGGCCTTGAATGAGTTGGAGGTCATGGGTTTCCCGATAGGATGAATGGACGGGCGCCCTACAACTCGCTCGATTGCGTTGCGTCAATTCGATTAGGCGGCTGGTTCAACACCTTTCCGTGAGGTGTTGCACGGAAGCCTCACCTCGCCCTCAGACCAGGCGGGACTGGTCCTTGGCCGCTCTTATAAAGCCTTTAAAAAGCGGGTGCGGATCGAAGGGTCGGCTCTTCAGCTCGGGATGGAATTGCACGCCGACGAACCAGGGGTGCTGCTCCTGCGAGATCTCCACGATCTCCGGCAGAACGCCATCGGGAGACAGTCCGGAGAAGATCAGGTCGGTCTCTTCGAGGCGCTCGCGGTAGTCGATATTGACCTCGTAGCGGTGGCGGTGGCGCTCACTGATCTCGGTCGATCCGTATTCGCGCGCAACCAGCGACCCTTCGGTGAGCCTGGCGGGATAGGCCCCCAACCGCATCGTCCCGCCAAGGTCCGTCTTGGCGTTACGGAGAACACGCTCGTTCCCCTTTGTCCACTCGGTCATCAGGCCGACAACATTTTCGCCGCCGTCTCCGAACTCCGAGGAACTCGCCCCGTCCATCCCGGCCATGTTCCGGGCCGCTTCGACAACGGCCATCTGCATCCCGAGGCAGATGCCGAAATAGGGTATCTTCTTCTCGCGGGCGTAGCGCACGGCCTTGATCTTGCCTTCCGTTCCGCGTTCGCCGAACCCGCCAGGCACGAGGATCCCGTGCGCCCCCTTCAGAACCTCCTCCGGCTCACGGTTCTCGAAGTCTTCAGCCTCGATCCAGTGCAAGTCGACTTTAACCGTGTTCGCGATGCCGCCATGAACGAGCGCTTCCGTGATCGATTTGTAGGCGTCAGGCAGGACGGTGTATTTCCCGACGACCGCGATCTTCACCTTGCCGTCCGGGTTGGACAGCGTTTCGTCGATCTCCTGCCACTTTGTCAGGTCTGCCTTGGGCGGAGTGTCGATGCCGAAATGGTTCAGCACTTCGCGGTCCAGACCCTCTTCGTGGTAGGACAAGGGCACGGCATAGATGGAGCGCGCATCCAGCCCCTGAATGACCGAGCTTTCGCGCACATTGCAGAAGCGCGCGATCTTGCGGCGCTCATTCTCCGGGATTTCGCGCTCTGACCGGCAAAGGAGGATGTCCGGCTGGATGCCGATGGAGCGGAGCTCCTTGACGGAGTGCTGCGTCGGCTTGGTCTTCATCTCGCCCGCGACGGCGATGTAGGGCAGCAGCGTGACGTGCAGGAAGCAGCACTGTCCGCGCGGCAGCTCCTGGCCCAGCTGTCGAAGCGCCTCGAAGAAGGGCAAGCCTTCAATGTCCCCGACAGTGCCGCCGACTTCGCAAAGCACGAAGTCCACATCCTCCGCGTCGGACAGGACGAAGCTTTTTATCTCGTTGGTCACGTGCGGGATCACCTGCACCGTCGCGCCGAGGTAGTCGCCACGGCGTTCTTTCGCGATGATGTCGCTATAGATCCGGCCAGTCGTGATATTGTCGCCCTGCGTCGCGGACACGCCCGTAAAGCGTTCATAGTGACCGAGATCGAGGTCCGTCTCCGCGCCGTCATCCGTCACATAGACTTCGCCGTGCTGGTACGGGCTCATCGTTCCCGGATCGACGTTCAGGTAGGGGTCTAGCTTGCGCAGGCGCACGGAATAGCCCCGCGCTTGCAGCAGAGAGCCGAGCGCGGCGGACGCCAAGCCCTTGCCAAGCGACGACACGACGCCGCCCGTGATGAAGATGTAACGCGGCAATTTCGCCATCGGCACTAGGTTCCCACGCCCGGCAAGGGGCGCAGGATCACGCTCTTGCCAACAGGCGGTCTATTCGTCTGTGTCGGTCGGTTCCGCAGGAGCGGCAGGGGTTTCTGCAGGCTCGTCCAACGGGGCCGTCTCATCGGACGACTCGGCGGGTGAGGTCAAGCCACGGACCTCGTTGTCCACATTATCCAATGCACCTGTTTCCTGGTTTTCCAGCGCAAAGACGACGGAAAGCAAGAGTGACAGGATCAGGAAGATCGTTCCGAGGATAGCGGTCATGCGGGCAACGGAGGTCGTTGCGGCACGGCCCGACATGAAACCGGCGCCCCCGCCGCCTCCGCCACCAATGCCCAGGGCGCCGCCCTCGGACCGCTGGATGAGAATCAGACCCGTCAGTATGATGGAGATGATGAGGAGAATGACCAGGAGTACGGTGGACATAGAAAAAGCCGTCGGAAAGTGGCGTCAAACGAAGACGCGCCCTTAGACCGGACGGGCGCGGACTTCCACTCTCAATGTCGGTCGCCCTGAAAAGGGTGGCGCACGCCTCAGAGATTGCAGCCTTGACTGTCCGCCCTGCCTTTGACGAAAGCCCGACGGACGAGACCGCGCTGATAGGCTTCACGCGCCAAGCGTTCGTTCTTGGCCGCGCCGGAAATCGCTCTGACCACGCCCCGGAAAGGGATGAGCACGCTGCCGATCGTGGCGGAGGACGCATTCAGTGCTCTCTGTTCGCGTTCTTCGTCCTCATCCTCTGGCACATCCAAATCGGAGCCAAGGATATCATCGAGCTTTTCGATTTCGGCCCGTGCCGCGGCACAGTTGCCGGGCGGAATGGCGTAGGGGTTTTCCATCGTCGCCAAGTAGGTCGGTATTTCGATGTCATCCAAGCCGATATCGTTGACGGGCGTCATGACGACGGCGTCGACATCGCGGGTTTGGTCACCCTTGAATTGGTCGCCCGACGTGGTCTGGCAGGCGCTGAGCGCGGAAACGGCTATGCAGCCCAGAATAAGTTTGCGTGTCATGGAACTGAAACTCCGTCTTGGCGGAAAAGTTTCGCGCGCAGGACCTAAATCAGCCCTGCAAGCGGAGAGCTGGGGTCTGCGTAGCGCTTCTTGGGCATGCGTCCGGCCAGGTAGGCGTCCCGGCCAGCCAGGACGGCATGCTTCATGGCCCGCGCCATGCGGATCGGGTCCTTGGCTTCGGCGATGGCCGTATTCATCAGAACACCGTCGCAGCCCAGCTCCATCGCTACAGTCGCATCGGACGCGGTTCCCACGCCAGCATCGACGATCACGGGCACCGAAGATTGTTCAATGATCAGACGGATGTTGACCGGATTCTGGATGCCGAGACCGGACCCGATAGGCGCACCGAGCGGCATGATGGCAGCAGCCCCCATGTCCTCGAGCTTGCGCGCGAAGACGGGGTCATCGGAGCAGTAGACCATCACCTCGAACCCGTCATCCTTGAGCATCTTCATGGCCCGCAGCGTTTCCTCCATGTCTGGGTAGAGGTGCTTTGGGTCTGACAGGACCTCCAGCTTCACCAGATCCCACCCCCCGGCTTCGCGCGCCAAACGCAACGTCCGGACGGCGTCTTCCCCCGTGAAACAGCCCGCCGTGTTCGGCAGGTAGACCGTCTTCTCGGGATCGATGAAATCGGCCAGCATCGGCGCGCTCGGATCGGACAGGTTTACGCGGCGCACGGCAACCGTCACGATCTCCGCCCCGCTGGCCTCCAACGCATCGGCATTCTGCTGGTAGTCCGCATACTTGCCGGTACCGATGATGAGGCGGGAGAAGAACTTGCGCTCGGCAATGGTGAGGATGTCTTTGGCTTCGGCGCTCATTAGCCGCCTCCGATAAAGTGTATGATTTCGATCTTATCGCCATCCGTCAGCACCTTCGTGGAATGCTGGCTCTTCGGTACGACCTCGCGGTTGCGCTCCAGGGCAATCTTGCGGGTCGGAAGCCCCAGATGCGCTATCAAGGATTCGACGGTCAACGCGTCTGGAAGGTCGTCATGCGGCTCGCCATTGATCACAAGTCTCATGTCGTTGCGACTCCGAAGGTGGAACGGACGGGCCGCTTGTTGAACCGGACGGCTGGCGTTAACAACCCGCTTTCTCCACCTGGCGGCATCCGCCCGATATGGAAAGCGACCCATGGCGATAGTGCTACACGTGCTGAACGGCCCCAACCTCAATATGCTGGGGCAACGCGAGCCGGAGGTCTACGGCTCGCAGACGTTGGCCGATATAGAGCGCGCCTGCCGGGATGCGAACCCGGACGTCACCATCGTCTTCCACCAGTCGAACATAGAAGGCGAGATTGTCGACATGATCCAGGCTGCAGGCCGGGACGCCGATGCCCTTGTCATCAACCCGGCCGCCTACACGCATACATCCGTTGCCATTCACGACGCCTTGAAGGCCGTTGGCATTCCAAGCGTGGAAATCCACCTCTCGCAGCCCGCTAAACGGGAGAGTTTCCGCCATCGTTCGCTCGTTTCCGAGGCCGTCACAGGCACGATCAGCGGTTTCGGTGCGGATTCCTACCTTTTGGGGCTGCAAGCCGCGCTTCGACTCGTTAAGGCGGACGGATAGCTTTCCACGAGGGACTCGCCATGGCTGGCTCCAAGAGCAAATCCGATACATCCATTTCCGATCTGGACCTGATCAAGGAACTCGCCGAGGTCCTGGGCAGCAGTGAGCTGACCGAGATCGAAATGAAGAAGGGCGACCTGAAGATCCGGGTTTCTAAGAACGGCGCTCCCGCAGCCCAGACCGTCATGGCGGCGGCGCCAGCCGTTGCTGCAGCGCCCGCTCCCGCAGCCACGGCGGCATCCGCTCCTGCCGTTACAATGCCGATCGAAGCGCCGAAAGGCAGCCACCCGGACGCAGTGACGTCTCCGATGGTTGGAACCTGCTACCTCCGCCCCTCTCCCGACGCAGACCTGTTCGCGCAAGTCGGAAGCCAGGTGAAAGAAGGCGAGACCATCATGCTGGTCGAGGCCATGAAGACGTTTAACCCGATCACCGCGCCGAAGTCCGGCACGCTGTCGGCTGTCTATGTCGAGGATGTCGCGCCGGTTGAATTCGGCGATTCTCTCTTCCTGATCGACTGAGGCGAACACCGTGATCAGCAAGGTTCTCATCGCCAACCGGGGCGAGATCGCCCTGCGCATCCACCGTGCCTGCAAGGAGATGGGCCTGTCGTCGGTGGCCGTGCACTCCACGGCCGACCGCGACGCCATGCATGTCCGCCTCGCGGACGAATCCGTCTGCGTCGGGCCACCGCCTAGCGGGCAGAGCTACCTCAACATTCCGGCCATTATCGCGGCCTGCGAGATTACAGGCGCCGACGCGGTCCACCCGGGCTACGGCTTTCTGTCGGAGAATGCCCGCTTCGCCGAGATTGTCGAAGCGCATGGCCTGACCTTTATCGGCCCCACGGCGGAGCATATCCGCATCATGGGCGACAAGATCACGGCCAAGCAGACGGTCGCCGCGGCGGGCATTCCCGTCGTTCCCGGCTCCGACGGCGCGGTCGAGGACTTCGAGGCGGCCCGCGAGGCGGCCAAGGACATCGGGTTTCCCGTTCTGATCAAAGCCGCTGCCGGTGGCGGTGGCCGGGGCATGCGACTGGCCGAAACCGAAGCGGACCTCGACGAAGCGCTCCGCTCCGCCCAGACCGAAGCCGAAGCGGCATTTGGTAACGGAGCGGTCTATCTTGAGCGCTACCTGAAAGGACCGCGTCACATCGAAATCCAGGTTCTGGCCGATACGCACGGCGATGTCGTCCATCTCTGCGAGCGTGAATGCTCTTTGCAGCGGCGCAACCAGAAAGTCCTGGAAGAAGCGCCTTCACCCGTCCTCTCGCCCGATGCACGCGCCGAAATCGGCGAAATCACGGCGAAAGCCGTCAAAGCAATCGGATATCGAGGCGCGGGAACGGTCGAGTACCTCTATGAGAATGGAGAGTTCTTCTTCATCGAGATGAACACCCGCCTGCAGGTCGAACACCCTGTGACAGAAGCAATAACGGGCATCGATCTCGTACGCGAGCAGATCCGCGTCGCCTCCGGCCTGCCGCTCAACTACACGCAGGACGACGTGACCTTCACGGGTCACGCCATCGAATGCCGCATCAATGCGGAGCACCCGTTCACCTTCGCACCGAGCCCGGGCAAGATCGAGGACTTCCACGCGCCGGGCGGCATGAACACCCGCCTCGATAGCGCCATGTACACGGGCTACCGCGTGCCCCCGCACTATGACAGCCTGATCGACAAGCTGATCGTCTGGGGCAATACACGCGAAGGCGCGATCCTGCGCCTCCGCCGGGCTCTGGGAGAGATGGTCGTGTCCGGCATTACGACGAACAAGGAACTGCACGAAGCCCTGATCGAAGACCCGGAATTCCAAGCCGGAGAGTATGACATCCATTGGCTGGAGGCGTGGTTGAAAACGCGCACTGCGGAGTAGTCCGTGCTGCTCGTCATCGACAATTACGACAGCTTCACCTTCAATCTCGTCCATTACGCGCAGGAGCTGGGAGCGGATACGCATGTGGTCCGCAATGACGAGATCACCGTGGAGCAGGCCCTGAACGGAGACGCGAAGGCTGTCCTGATCTCGCCCGGCCCTGAAACTCCGGACCAAGCCGGTATCTGCCTGGAGTTGGTCGCCAAAGCGCCAGCGACCCTTCCCATTCTTGGCATCTGCCTGGGTCTGCAATCGATCGGCCAAGCCTATGGCGGCAAGGTGATTCAGGCGAAGGAAATCCTTCACGGCAAGACCTCGCCTGTCCATCACGACGCGACAGGCCTTTTCAAAGGCTTGGGCAACCCGTTTGAAGCGACCCGTTATCACAGCCTCGCCGTCGAGCGTTCCTCCCTGCCTGACACGCTCATTGTGAATGGCTGGACGGAAGACGGAGAGATCATGGGATTGCGGCACGTCGACCGCCCCGTGCACGGTCTGCAATTCCATCCTGAGAGCATCGCGTCCGAACATGGGCACGACCTGATTGAGAACTTCCTCAAGATTGCAGGTCTGCGGTGAGTTTCGACACGTCGATACTCGCATCCCTATCCAGGTCCGAACGCCCCTCGGAAGAGGCATTGGAAGCCGCGCTGACATCGATCCTGCAAGGCAACGCCCAATCCGAACAGGTGAGTGCCCTCTTGCTAGGGCTAGAAATGCTGGGGCTGACGAGTCGGGAAATCCGGGTCGGAACAAAGGTGATGCGGGCTCATATGCGCCCGGTCGCGCTGAGCCGCCCTGCAATCGATATCGTCGGCACGGGCGGAACGCGTCTGCATACCCTCTCCATCTCGACCGCCACCGCTATCGTCTCCTCTGCTGCCGGAGCCACGGTTGCAAAGCACGGAAATAAGGCCGCTTCGTCGCTGACCGGCACGGCCGACACGCTCTCCGAGCTGGGAGTCAATCTTGCGGTCGGGCCCGAG
>CAYULR010000023.1:1825-4807 GCA_964445685.1 uncultured Algimonas sp. | reverse complement strand
CGTCGGAGATCATCGACAGCGTCGGCTTGGGCTTTCTCTTCGCGCCGAACCATCACCCCGCCATGCGCCACGTTGGCCCTGCCCCGAAGGCGCTTGGGATCAGGACGCTGTTCAACCTCCTCGGACCGATGAGCAATCCAGCGGGCGTAACCCGGATGCTTTTGGGGGTCTGCGAGGATAGCTGGCGACGCCCCATGGCCGACGCTCTTGCGGAGTTGAGAATGGATCATGTGTGGGTGGTCCATGGGCATGACGGCATGGACGAAATCACGACGACAAGCCGGACATCCGTGTCGGAAGTGAGGGACGGCAAAGTCCGGGACTTCGACATTGCCTCGACCGATTACGGCATCGAGACGGCGAGCCTTGACGCGTTGAGAGGCGGCAAGCCGCAGGAAAATGCCCAAGCGCTTCGTGGGCTTCTGGACGGCAAAGAGAGCGCCTACCGCGACATCGTCAGGCTGAATGCCGGTGCGGCCTTGATGATTGCAGGCGAAGCCGAAACGATCGAGGCGGGCATCAAAAAGGCGACGCAAGCCATTGATTCACATGCTGCGAAGGCAACGCTGGCCAAACTCGTCGAAGAGACAAACCGATGATGGATGTCCCGGACATTCTCGCGAAGATCGCCGCGTACAAAGTCGACGAAGTCGCGGACATCAATCCCACTGCGGTCGAGACAGCGCTTCAGAGCGCGCCTGCTCCCAAAGGGTTCGAAGCACGATTGCGGTCCGCGCCCTCTCCCGCTCTGATCTGCGAGGTCAAGAAAGCCTCGCCCAGCAAAGGGGTCATACGGGATGACTTCAATCCTGGCGAGATCGCACAGGCCTACGAGGCGGGCGGAGCGGCCTGCTTGTCTGTCCTGACCGATGGCCCAGGGTTTCAGGGCAGTACCGAGATATTCAAGACGGTCCGCGCCGCGACCGATCTTCCACTTCTGCGCAAGGATTTCATGATCGACCCGCTGCAGGTCCGCGAAGCCCGCGCCATGGGAGCGGATGCAATTCTCGTCATCCTCGCGATGACGGACGACACAGTGTCAGCTGCCCTGATCGAGGAAGCGGTCGGGCTGGGCATGGATGTCCTGGTCGAGACGCATGATCAGACAGAGCTGGAACGGGCCATCGCACTCGGGGCGACGCTGATCGGCATCAATAATCGCGACCTCAGAACGTTCGAAACGTCCCTGGACACGTTCCACAGGCTCGCGAGCCAAATCCCGGAGACGGCGCTCGCCGTTGCGGAGAGCGGGATCTTTACGCGGGAACACATTGCGGACCTAAAGCAGTCGGGAGCCGAGGCCTATCTGATTGGCGAGAGCCTGATGCGTCAGGACGACGTGGAAGCAGCCACTCGCAGTTTGATGGGAATATAAACCTTTTCTTGACAGACTCGGAACATTCATAGAACGAAGGGCAAACGTTGCCATTTTGTTCGATTCCGTTTGTTCTATGAAAGGGCCGACATGCTGACCAAGAAACAGAAAGATCTTCTCCTGCTGATCGACGCACGAATCCGTGCCGTCGGCGTCCCGCCCTCCTACGACGAGATGAAAGACGCGCTGGGTCTGGCGTCCAAGTCTGGCATCCACCGCTTAATCACAGCCCTCGAAGAGCGCGGCTTCGTCCGACGCCTTCCCAACAAGGCGCGGGCGCTGGAGGTCATCAAACTGCCCGAAGGCGTCCACGGCGACGCGGCCCTGACACCCATTGCGGCCAATGACAGCTACGAAATCCCATTTGTCGGCAAGATTGCGGCTGGTCTCCCGATCGCTGCCATCGAAGACTCGAACAACCTCATGGCTGTGCCCCCCTCCATGCTGGGCAATGGCGACCACTATGCGCTCGAGATCGAAGGCGAATCCATGATCGGCGCGGGTATCATGGACGGCGATGTCGTTGTCGTGCGCAAGGCCGATACGGCCCGCAACAACGAGATTGTCGTCGCTCTGGTCGATGAAGAAGAAGCCACTTTAAAGCGCATCTACAAACGCGATGGCCAGGTCGAACTGATCGCGGAAAACCCGGATTTCCCGACACGTTCCTTCGGACCGGACCGCGTGAAGGTTCAAGGCGTCCTGGTCGGCCTCGTCCGCAATTACCACTAGGCCTTAGCCCCAAGGCCTGCGCGCCCTCACCTCGCTTCGAACCGGCACGATCCGTGTCGGTTCTTTTGTATTTATGTGCACGCCGTCGGTCCGCAACAGGTCCAGCCGATCCAGCAAGACAGCATCGCATCCACGTCTTGCCACCGGACCCGCACTCCTCTCCGCCAGAATGACGATATCGCTTGTCTCGCAAGCTTCCGGGACTTCCGATGGGGCCTCAACAACGCTGATGGTCGCCTTGCCCAAGACCAGCCGGCACCCCAGCGCATCACATGCCGCAACGTCGTCGCGGTAAGACGCCCACTCCGAGACGCCCTCCCCGGAAGCTCGTGTGAACTGATCTCGGCCATAACGGTCTGCCCTCAGGTTCGATGTGGCGTTGATGCCGCTATCCGTTCGGACGCTGACACGTCCCTTCGAGTCGATACGCACATCGTAGACTGGCGCGCTGACCCACAAGGCGATGGCCACAAGCGCGCACAGCGCCCCGGCGACACGCGTTCTGATTTGCCCCAAGCAGAGCATTGCAAAGCCGAAGCCATAAAGGCCTATGACCCAAGGCGAACTGGCTTTGACATGGCCGACAGCGCCACGCTGCGATCCGACATAGTCGGCGACACGGAGCATGAACTCCAACAGTTGCGACATCAGCCAGAGCGGCGTGCCTTCCAGGCCGAACGGCATAGCGACCAAGGCGATGACCCCGCATGCCATGACGAGAGGAAAGACCGTCATCGCCGCCATGTTCGCCGGGCAGCACACGTCCACGATCACGTCGACGTGGACGCTGCTGCACCTGATGCAGCCCGAGAACAAGGAGTACCTCGCCAAGGTGGAGAAGGAGGAGGACGCCTTCCAGCGCGAGAAGCAAGAGC
>CAYULR010000023.1:0-1815 GCA_964445685.1 uncultured Algimonas sp. | reverse complement strand
AGCCCATATTGTGCGATGCGCCCGAAGTGCAACAGCGCAAATCCGCCTGTCGCGATCCCGGCGATCAAGCTTGTCCCGAACAGCGACCCATAGAATTTCCGGACGCGGTCCGTGAGCGTCTCCGCCTTGCGGACAGGCCAGCGGTCCTGCCACGCGCGGAATATGACGACCATCGCCGCAACAGCGGCGAACGACATTTGGAAGCCGACGCTCAGCAGGGCTTCTGGCCTCACCAGAAGCGTCAGAAAGGCTGCGACTGCAACGGACCGGATCGATATGGCCCTCCGGTTCATCAAGACAGCCAGGAACATGATGGACACCATGATGTAAGCGCGCTGCGTCGCCACGGACGCACCCGACAGCGCAAGATACACGGTCGCTGCGGCAAGACCGATGACAGCCGCGATCTTCCTGACATCCCTCGACCGCGCCAAGGGCTCGATCAAGGCGAGAGCCTGCGCAAAGAGAACGTAGATGCCGAAAGCCACCATTCCCATGTGCAGCCCGGAAATAGCCAGCACATGAGCCAAGCCGGACCGTCGTAAAGCCTCGGTTTGTTCGGGCGGAATCTGGTCGCGAAGTCCCGTCAGGAGCGCGGCTTGCAGACCGGACGTCTTCGGAGGAGCAGACGCCATGACCCTTTCGAGAATAGCCCGCCGGGTTGTCTCGATCATGACGTTCGGACGCAAGGCCAAGGGAAGAGGCTCGTCGAAAGTCTGTGGACCTGAGATCGCGAAGCCGCTTCCCGCTAAACCATCGTAGAAAGCCCGCCGTCCCGGATCGTATCCGTCGGGTATGACAGGACCGGGAAGCGGCGACAGGACGCTATCTACCGTCAAACCGTTACCGACACCTATCGCATCAAAAGCCTTGCCAACCCTCAGACGCACCGACTTGGGAGGCCCGCCTTCTGGGACCGGGTCGATGTCTGCGACCCTGATGGTCAGGCGCCGCATCCGCCCACCATCGTCGACCTTCTCAACCCAACCGGAAACAGCGAACCTTTGCTCTGCGGAAATCGGATTGGGCGACACGATGTGAGTATGAATGGACGCCCACCCCATCCCCGTCAGAACAAGCGCCAACATAGTGGGTCCGCCTGTCAGCCAGAGCGGACGTAGGAGAAGCAGCGAGACAGCTGTCAGGAGCAGTGTCCCCATTATTCTAACAGGGAACTCATCAGGCCATGCAAAGTAGGTCGCTATGCCAAGCGCCATTGCGATGACGCCTGTTTCGACCGTGACGAGAACAGGCGTAAAGAACCGTGCACGCCATGCCGGTCGTATAGTCCCTGCGGACATGATTAGGCTTTGAAAGCCGGACATGTTCTTGCATAGACCGCGCGCTTCCGCATGTCGCGATCCTTTCGTCCGGACCTTTCCCATGAGCCGACCCGTCAGAACCCGTTTCGCCCCGTCGCCCACGGGCTTTCTCCATATTGGCGGGGCACGGACAGCGCTGTTCAACCGATACTTCGCCGACCGTCATGGCGGCACAATGCATCTGCGCATCGAAGATACGGACAAGGCCCGGTCCACGGAGGAAGCCACACAGGCCATTCTAGATGGATTGGACTGGCTCGGCGTCTCCCATGACGGCGAGACGGTTTATCAAAGCAAGAATGCAGACGCTCACATCGCAGCGGCGAACGCAATGCTGGAGGCCGGGAAAGCCTTCAAATGCTATCTCTCCGGCGATAAGCTGGAGGCTGCTCGCGAGGAAGCCAGAGAAAATGGAACCGCGTTGCGGTCTCCGTACCGCGACGGCGCGACGGGAGACGGCGACTTCACGGTCCGTTTCCGCGTTCCTGACGGT
>CAYULR010000022.1:7554-17190 GCA_964445685.1 uncultured Algimonas sp. | reverse complement strand
TCTGGTCCCAGGATGATCTGATTCACCGCTAGAGCAGCCCCAATGCTGCGGAAACGTTGACCGTCTTTTGCAGGAGCGATAGGGCCGTCGCCAGATGGTGCTTCCCCACAGGAAGCTAAGAGGGAAGCCGGTTAAAAGCCGGCGCTGTACCCGCAACTGTCAGCCAGGAGCCGAGGGCCAAATGCCACTGGACGGGAACGTCCGGGAAGGCGGTCCGAAAGCATTGATCGGCAAGCCAGGAAACCTGCCATCGCGTCGTTCATCCGGAAGCCGGGAAGAGCTTCAGCGGATGGGAAGGCCGATGCCTCTCTCGAAACGACATTGTGTTGGATCTGGCCGTTCTGCGCTGGACCGTTCGTTTTGTGTGCGTGGCTGGGTCCAGTCGCGCGAAGAAGGGGAAAACCCATGACCAAGATTACCGCGCTCTTCGGCGCGTCGCTTCTGCTTTGCGCGTCCACTCTGCCGTTTGCGGCGGTGGCGCAGACACCGACCTCGGACGCGGTCGAAGCCACGGACGAGATCATCGTGACCGGCACACGCTTCCGTGTTCCGCTCGACCAGGTTGGTCGATCCGTATCCGTCGTGACGGCCGAGGAGATCGAGCTTCGCCAACAACGTTTCGTCTTCGACGCGCTGGAGGTCGTTCCCGGCCTCCAGGTCACACGGTCTGGCAGCTTTGGTGGCATTACCGGCGTATCGGTCCGAGGCCTGCCGAGCGACCAGACACTCGTCGTGCAGGACGGGATCGTGCTCAATGATGCGGCATCGTTCGGCAACAGCTTCAATGCCTCGCGTTTCCAGACCATCGATGTGCAGCGTATCGAGGTACTGCGCGGCGCGCAGTCCACACTCTATGGGTCCGATGCGATCGGCGGTGTCATCAACATCATCACGCAGGACGGCCACGACGGCTTTGGCGGCGAGGCGTATCTTGAAGGCGGGTCCTTCAACACGGTCCGGGGCGGGGCGACAATCTTCGGTGGGAACGATCTCGCTTCCGGCCGCATCAGCGCAACAGGCGTCACCACGGACGGCTTCTCCACAGCGGACGAAGCGCTCGGCAATACTGAGGATGATGGCTTCGACAATGTCACCTTGTCTGCGCGGGGTCGCCTCCAAGCACATGAGACAGTGACCTTGGAGGGCGTCCTGCGCTTCCAGGACAGCCGAAGCGAGTTCGACGATGTGTTCGGCACTTTCTCCGCAGATGCCGATAGGATCGACGAGACGAAAGAGGCCTCGGCGGCTGTCATTCTGACCCAGTCGGCGTTCGGGACGCTGCTGGAGAACCGCTATGCCTTGACCTACT
Organism: uncultured Algimonas sp.; assembly: GCA_964445685.1. Taxonomy (GTDB): domain Bacteria; phylum Pseudomonadota; class Alphaproteobacteria; order Caulobacterales; family Maricaulaceae; genus Litorimonas. The sequence goes on along the minus strand of CAYULR010000022.1, from coordinate 15,881 downwards.
CCCAGACGGAGCGGGTCAATCTGAACCAGGATATCGTCGACTTCGATGCGCTCGGGAAACGGTTGGCGTTGGAATATCAAGGCACGCTGCGCCCGGCTGACTGGATCACCATCATCGGCGGCGGAGAGTATGAGGCACAAGAGTCGGAAGTCTCCGTCGGCTTCGGGGCCAATCAGGAAATCGAGAGCGTCAGCGGCTTTGGCCTGGTACAGCTGCAGCCTACGGAGTTCATCACTCTGACGGGCGGGCTACGCCATGACAGCAGCGATGACTTCGAGGACCAGACAACCTTCAGCCTGTCCGGCGTGATCGAAGTTCCGCAAACGGGCACTCTGTTCCGGGGGAGCGTTGCGGAAGGGTTCAAAGCTCCGTCCGCTGGTGAATTCAGCTTCAACGCAAACCTTAGGCCGGAGTTTGCAGACGGTTGGGACATTGGGTTGGAGCAGCCTTTCCTGGGTGGTCGTGCCCGGTTTACGGCAACCTATTTCGACCAGGAGATCGAAGACCTTATCGCCTTCAACTTGGCCGTCTTCACATTCGAAAACATCCAAGAGTTCACATCGGAAGGTTTCGAACTTGCCTTGGATGTCGACGTGAACGGCTGGCTTACGGTCAATGCAGCCTACACGCACGTGGATGCGCTCAACCTGTCTACGAACATTGCTGCGGGCAACCAGCCGGATGACCGTGTGTCCGTGACATTGGATGCGCGCCCGACTGACCGGACGACCCTATCGCTCGGCGTCGTCTATAACGGCGAAGAGGAAAGCGGGCCGGCCACTTTGGACGATTTTTTCCTCGTGAACCTGCGAGGCTCCTTCGCCGTGACGGAGACAGTCGAAATCTTCGGTCGTGTGGAGAACTTGCTGGACGAGAACTATCAGGATGTCCTCGGCTTTGGCACGGCCCCGCTGTCGGGCTTTGGCGGTGTGAGAGCGCGGTTCTGATGTTCGACCAGGCTAGGTCGACCAAGGGCGCTGGCAGGCTTTGTCTCGCCCTGACCTTGTCGGCCTGCCAGCCTGTGAGCCTGGACGTGTCAGTTGAAGCGCCTTCCAAGCCCATGCGCATTGTCAGTCTCGACTATTGCGCCGATCAATATGTCTTGAAACTGGCCGATCCGGAGCAGATCCTCGCCGTGTCCCCCGATGCGGTGAAGGGCTTCTCCTATATGCGTGACGCAGCCGTTTCCGTCCCGACTGTCCGCGCGACAGCCGAAGACGTTATGGTCCTTCAGCCGGACCTGGTCGTCCGTAGCTATGGAGCCGGGCCGGGCGCAGCGACGTTCTTCGAGCAAGCTGGCATTCCCGTCCTCCAAGTCGGCTGGGCGTCTAACGTGGATGGGGAGGAGGTTGGGTCGATTCCTCACGTCGTGCAGCATATGGCCGATGGCCTTGGGCAAAGCGCGCGCGGAGAGATGCTTGTCGATGAATACCGCACTCGTCTGTCGGCTATTGCCGAGCAAAAGCCGGAAACCACTGCGCTTTACATGACACCTGCGGGAGTGACGACCGGACCAGGGTCGCTGGTTCATGAAATGCTGAGCGTTGCTGGCCTGTCCAATTTCCAGAAAGAGGGGGGATGGCACCCCTTGCCTCTGGAGCGCTTGGTCTACGAACAGCCTGACCTGGTCGCGGCGGCCTTCTTCGAGACGTTTTCGGATAGCACGGACGCTTGGAGCGCTTCGCGTCATCCTGTTGCGCGTAAGCAGTTGACGGGGCGGAATGTGGTGCCTCTGCAAGGCGCGTGGACGGCCTGCGGGGGGTGGTTCATTCTCGATGCGGTTGAGGCCTTGGCCGCTGGAGGCGCAGGATGAACGGTACGCGTTGGCTGATCCCAGGTCTCGCGGCAGCCTGTCTTCTGTCGATCTTCGCCGCTTGCCTGCTCGGGTCGACCCCCATGTCGATCGGTCGCGTCCTGGCCGCGCTCTTCGGGCAGGGCCAGCCAGGCGACGACGTTGTAATCTGGTCGATAAGGTTGCCGCGCGCATTTGCGGCGTTTCTGGTTGGTGCGTCTCTCGGGATAAGCGGCGCAGCGTTGCAGGGGCTCCTACGTAACCCACTGGCAGAACCGGGCGTGCTTGGCGTGTCTGCGACAGCGTCTCTCTTCGCGACCGTCTCTCTCTATTTCGGCTTCGCCGCGCTGAGTGCTTGGGTTCTGCCATTTGCAGCGATTGCAGGCGCTCTGGCCGCCACGGCTTTGCTCGCGCTTGCCGCCATCCGCACACGATCGGTTGTTACGCTGATCCTCATTGGGGTGGGGCTGTCGAGCTTTGCGGGAGCGATGATGAGCCTTCTGATGAACCTCGCCCCCAACCCATTCTCTCTTTCGGACATGATCAACTGGATGCTCGGCTCGGTCGCGAACCGAAGCTTTGATGACATCCTCCTCAGCTTGCCGTTCATGGTTGGAGGGAGCGTCATCCTGCTGGCTACGGGAAGGGGCCTCTCCGCGCTCACCCTCGGCGAGGAGGCTGCGAGCGGCATAGGCTTGAACCTTCGAAGACAGCGCATTCTGACCGTTCTCGGAGCAGGGCTGGCGACAGGGGCGTCTGTCGCTTTGGCGGGTGCCATCGGGTTTGTCGGCATCGTCGCGCCGCACCTGGTCCGTCCGCTCGTCGGGCATGATCCTGCGCGGTCGCTCGTGCCCTCCGCTTTGCTGGCCGGATTGATCCTCGTTCTGGCCGATATCGGGGTCAGGACTTTGCCAACCATGACGGAATTGAAGCTCGGCGTGGTCGCCTCGCTCATCGGCGCCCCCGTCTTCGTCTGGATCGCCATGCAGAGGCGGGCCGTCCATGACTGATCTCGTTGCGACCGATCTGACCTTGAGAGCGAATGGTGTCACACTCGTAGACCGCGCAAGTTTCCAACTGTCCATGGGCGAGCTTGTTGTTTTGCTCGGCCCCAACGGAGCGGGCAAGACAAGCCTGATCCGGGGGAGCCTTGGTCTGGAGACGCCGAATGAAGGCCGCGCATCCTTGGGTGGCCAAGACGTGCTTGGACTACGCCCCAGCGACCGCGCCCGTGGCATCGCCTACCTTCCGCAGATCAGACCGCTCGCATGGCCAAGCCGCGTGAAAGATGTCGTCGCCTTGGGCCGGTTTGGTCATGGTGCAGCCCTCGGCCGGCTGAAGGGGCAGGACGCCGAGGCCGTTGCGAGAGCATTAGACGCGTGTGACCTCGGCCTACTTGCGGACCGGACGGCCGATACGCTGTCAGGTGGAGAGCTCGCCCGAATGCATTGCGCGCGGGCGTTTGCGACACAAGCTCCGCTGCTGATCGCAGACGAACCCACGGCTGCCCTCGACCCGCGCCACAGCTTCCGTATCCTAGACCTGATTGCGGATTTCATCGCGAAGGGAGGAGGCGCATTGGTCGTCCTCCACGATATCGGGCTGGCGGCACGATATGCCTCGCGCCTTCTTTGGATGAAAGACGGTCAGATCGTGGCCGATGGTTCACCGGAAGAGACGCTGACGGTAGAGCGTCTGGAAGACATATATGGAGTCCGGGCCACCGTCGACGGGTTGAAAGTCGAGATGACAGGACCCGCATGAGGGCGGGGGCTCGATGCTGCAAGGTCCGGGTGCTGGCTTGATTGGCCTGTACCGTTTGAGACCCTTCTAGCCTTTCATGCAAAGCGCCAAGCCTGCGGCCATGAAATCAACGCGGTCGCAAACCTGCGCGACGGATTGGTTGAGACGCCCTTGGGCGTCCCGGAAAGTACGGCCAAGCGGCGTATTAGGGACAATCCCGAGACCGACCTCGTTGGAGACGAGAAAGACTGGTGTCTGCATTTTGCGAATGACGGCGCACAGCGCTTTCCCTTCAGCATCAGGGTCGCGGCCATCGTGCATGAGGTTGGATAGCCAGAGGGTCAGACAGTCGACGACGCAAGCGTCTGCCGTTCCGTCTGCCCGCTTGAGACCGTCGACGAGGTCCAGCGGTGCGTCGAGCGTTGTCCATTCTGGGCCGCGCTCTTCCTTATGCTGCGCAATGCGTTGAGCCATTTCATCGTCCCAAAGCTCCGCCGTGGCGATGAAGACCCTCGACGGACCGCACTCCTCGGCCAGTTTCAAGGCGCGTCGGCTCTTTCCCGAACGGGCGCCGCCCAAGAGGAAGTGCGATGTGCTCACGCTTCAGGTTGCGCTGCGTCGCGCGGCCTTCTGGGCACGCTTCCGCCGCCGGGCGAGGCGTGGGATCAGGAAAAGATAAAGTCCTGTGCCCCACATGATCAGCAAAAGGACTCCTGTGGGGAGGAAGATGTAGAGCTTCACTGCGTCGGAGAAGTAGGATCCGTCATGAAGGCTCTCGATCAAGTCGGACCGTCGGTAGGCGACATGCAATACGTCGCCTGTCTGGGTATCGACTTGAACCTCCCAACCCGTGTTGGATCGCACTTTGGCCAACCCACGTCCGACGCGAAGGTCGATCCGGTCAATGTCGGTCCAAGTCTCGATCCCGGCTTCGGGGTGAAGGCGACTAGCCGCCACCAAGGCTTCATAGTCGATGGCAGGCAGTTCAGCCGAGGCCACGCCTCGTGCTGTAGGCGGCTGGATCCAACCGATTTCCTTCTTCAGCATCAGCACGATTCCCGCACCGATGATCAGCATGGCCGGTGCGGCAACGGCAAGCGATAGCCAGTAGTGAGCCTGCCGAAAGAACCGGCGCGGGTTGAAGGCCATCTGCGTTAGAAGGGCAGGCGGCCGCCCGGAACCCACGGCGCTCCGGCATCGCTGAGTTGGGCTTCGAACGCGGGCACTGTCTCGTTCACCAGCGTGACCAAACGGTCGCGAATATCGGCGAAGTCGGCTTTGGCGTAGCCCAGCTGGTCGCGGTGGGTTTGTGTCGGACCATAGGTGGAGCTTCCCAGACCCATCATGACGCGGGAGAGACGGCTGCGAACGGTCGGTTGCGTCCGTTCCCAGAGCTCAGTGCGGGCGGCGTTTCCGTTGAGGGCTTCCTGAAGACGGTAGGTCTCCTCGCGGATGGCATCCCAACGCGTAGCCAGCACATCCGGATCACCGGCCGTGGCCCGGTTTGCGGCCTTTGCCAGTCTTTCCAAAAGGGCATGCATATCCTGCAAGGTGATGTTCGCCGCCGTGACGGAGCGGTCAAACGCCGTGACGTCGTCCCAGAAATCCGAAGCATCCGCTTGCGCAGGCAGTGCCCCTTGGTCACGCAACGGCGTCACGTTGAAAGGCTGCGGCGCGACCAACTCGGTTGTTTCGCCCCGAACCCGCTTCGACAAGGAGACGGTGTACTGACCGGGCGCGGCCAGGAAGCCCGTCGGTTCGTTCATGGGGTCTTCGTTTTCGGACACGAACGTCGTGCGCGGATAGCGAAGATCCCAATTCACACGGTGGAAGCCTTTCTTTGCCGGCCCGGTGAGGCGACGGACGATGTTTCCATCTGCGTCCCGCACTGTGAGGACAATTGCCGGCGCTGTTTCTTCCATTTCGGCCGTAATGGCTTCGAAGCTCGGGAAGGGTGTCTGCTGACCGGACTCGGCCCGCTCGCTCTCTGCCTTGCGGCGGGTTTCGGCAAGCGAGGCGACATCATCTCCCAAATAGTAGGTAAAGTTCGCACCGAAGTCCGGGTTCGGCGCGCGGTAGTAGCCGTGGCCCTGCGATCCGCCCTCCGAGAAAGCGAGCGGGTGCTGTTCCATGTACCAGAGCGCATCGCGTCCCGGAAAGAGAAGGGCGTCTTCTTCGAGGCTGGCTTCGGTCAGTTCTCGCAGAGGGGCGATGTCATCGACGATGAAGAAACCGCGACCGAACGATGCCGCGACAAGGTCGTCCTCGCGGCGCTGTATGGTGATGTCGCGGAAGGAGATGGTGGGCGCATTGCCTGTCAGCTCGACCCACTTGTCGCCGCCGTCCAATGTGAAGAACAAGCCAAACTCCGTCGCGGCGAACAGCAGCTGCGGGTTCACATGGTCTTGCACCACGCGCCAGACGAGGTGGCGGTCTTCGAGGTTCGAACTGATGCTGCGCCAGCTTCGGCCCCGGTTCGTGCTCTTCAGCAGATAAGGTTTGAAGTCGCCATATTTGTGGTTGTCCAGAGCGATGTAGACTGTGTCTTCGTCATGCAGATCGGCACGGATATCGTTGACGAACGCCGTCTCGGGCACGCCTGGGAGGCGGCGCGCCTCGATCTTGCGCCAAGTTTCGCCGCCGTCTTCAGTGACCTGGATCAGCCCGTCATCCGTGCCGACATAGAGAAGGCTTTCGTTCAACGGGGACTCACCAATGGAGGTGATGGTATTGTATTGCGACATGGCACGGATGTCCCACGGTGCGTCCCAGCCCCAGGTCTGCCCGCCCACAGGAAGCTGCAACCGGTCTTGGTCGCGCGTGAGATCGCCGGACAGGGCCGTCCAACTGTCGCCTCGGTCGTCGGAACGCCATAGACGTTGGGACGCGAAGTAGAGACGTGTCGGCTCATGCTGGCTGACCCAGATCGGTGCGTCCCAGTTCCACCGCTCAATGGGATCACCAGGCGCAGGCTGCGGCTGGATGTGGACGTTCTCGCCCGTGATGCGGTCGTGGCGCGTCAGGTTCCCCTGCTGCCACTGAGCATACATGATGTCCGGATTGCCGGGCTCAATCGCAGACTGGTGGCCGTCGCCGCCCAGCGTGACGAACCAATCGGAGTTCCGGATGCCGTGGCGGTTGTCCGTCCGCGACGGTCCGCCCTGCGAGTTGTTGTCCTGCGTTCCGCCATAGACGAAATAGAAAGGCTCGGCGTCGTCGACCGCGACCTTATAGAACTGCGTGATGGGCAGGTTGTTGATGAAGCGCCATGTACCGCCGCGGTCATAGCTTTCGTAGAGACCGCCATCCGAGCCGACCATGAGGTAGTCCGGGTCGTCGGGGCGGAAGGCGATGGCGTGGTCGTCCACATGCTTGTTGGTGTTGTTGATGCCTGTCCAGTTGGCGCCACCATCATTCGAAATCATCGTCGTATTGGACACCAGCATGATGCGGTCGAACTGGTGCGGGTCGGCGTAGAGTTCCTGGTAGTAGTGCGGACCCGTACCCCCACTGACTTCGTCGGACATCTTGGTCCAGCTGCGGCCGCGATTGTCGGATCGCCATGTCCCGCCCGTGCGGCGGTCCAGTTCAATAGCCGCGTAGAGCACGTCTGGGTTTTGGGGCGAGATGGCGAGGCCGATCTTGCCCATATTGCCGTCAGGAAGTCCGGTAGTCAGCTCTTCCCACGTCTCGCCTCCGTCCTCAGACGTCCAGAGGCCCGTTTCGGGACCACCGCCGACATAGGCCGCGACCGTGCGGTGACGCTGCCAGAGCGCGGCGTATAGGCGGTCCGGGTCGCGCGGGTCGATGACGAGATCCGTCGCGCCCGTATGGCCATTGTCAGAAGTGAGGATGTTCTCCCAGGTCTCTCCGCCGTCCGTCGTCTTGAAGACGCCGCGCTCACCACCTGCCGACCAAAGCGGTCCTTGGGCTGCGACGAAGACCGTGTCCGGATCGTCAGGATGGATGATGATCTTGGAGATGCGTTCGGAGTCTTCCAGACCCATGTTCGACCAGCTCTCGCCGCCGTCCTCAGAGAGGTAAATGCCATCGCCGAAACCGATGTGGCGGCCGCCATGGTTCTCGCCCGTGCCGACCCAGAGACGGTTAAAGTTGCTTGGGTCCAGGCCGAGCGCGCCGATGGAGTAGGAGCCTTGACCATCGAAGAGCGATGTCCAGGTCGTGCCGGCATTCTCCGTCTTCCAGACACCGCCTGACCCCACACCAACATACCAGGTTGCCGGGTCGTCCGGAACGATGGCGATGTCCGCGATGCGGCCGGACATGAAGGCCGGCCCGATATTGCGAAGGGCGAATGCATCGAAGGTCTGGCTGGAGAGCGCTTCGCCTTCATCCGATCCGGTTGGCTGCGCGCAAGCTGACAGCGACAGTGATAGGCCAACGGCACAGCCCAGTACGCCCCGTAACAGTTTCATCGATGTTCCCCTAATCCTTGCGGATACACTATCACATCAATGGCCGCTGCAAAGCCCTGCGTCCATGCCATTCTCGTGATGTGGTTCCAGTAGCCTCGGAACACATTTGGGTAAGTCGGAAACGGATTGGGTTCGAACCAAATGGCTCGGCCTGCGTTCCACGTCTGAATGAGAAGCAGCTTGTGCCTGCTTGAACGGCATAGAAAGTCCAGAACAGAGCCGAAGGACCGCCCATAGTCATGTTGGACAATGCGACACTCGAAGACGAACTGAGCGTCGATCCTTTCGAGGACGAGGCCCAACTCGCAACCCGCGAGCAGCTTATGATGCTGTTGCAGGAAGGGGCCGAGGTCGAG
>CAYULR010000022.1:0-7544 GCA_964445685.1 uncultured Algimonas sp. | reverse complement strand
GCACAATCTGATGCTGACATATCTCTATGCCGCCTTTTCCTTGGCGACAGAGGAAGACGGCGCGTCGGCGGAGGTCGCGCAGGCGCTCCTCGCTTGGCGGCGGACGATCATCCGCATCGCGGTGGAGGAGATGGGGCACCTTGCTTTGGCCTGCAATCTGCTCTCTGCAGTCGGCGGCGCCCCGCATTTCACCCGCGCCAATTTCCCCATCGCTCCTGGTATGCTGCCGGCACGGATGAGCGTCAGACTGCGTCGTTTCGATATGGCGACACTGGACCACTTCATCTTTCTGGAGCGCCCTGAGACCGCAACGCATGTCGAGGACAGCGAACCGTTCCAGGACGGGCCAGATTATAGCCGGGAGCCCATCGGGCAATCCAAGCTGATGCCGGTTGCAAGAGATTATCCAACCGTAGGCGCACTATACGACCACATCGTCGAGTCGATGGAGATCCTCTGTGAGAAATACGGAGAAGCTGACCTTTTGTCGGCGATGCATCCCGCCAGATCGGACCGGGCCTTACGCCGCTTCCAGGGCTTTGCTTGGTGACTGACTTGAAGAGCGCCATTGCGGCTATCGACACGATCAAGGAGCAGGCCATCACTTCCAACGGTTCTGCGATATCAAGACGGAGTACCTCGCCTTCCTCGAAGGGGACCCTAACTTCGACCCGGCACGCAAAGTCGCCGAGAATCCTGTCATGCGCAGACCCCCAGAACCCGATGGACACATCTGGGTCACGGAACCCGTCGCGGCGTCATTGATGTGGACTATACGAATGCGCTCTACATCCACATGCTGCGCTTGCTATCGCAAGCATTCGGCCGTCCTGGAGAGCAGACGGAAAAGCGGGTTCTGCTGAATGCAGCTACCGACCTGATGTTCGCCATGACACCCGCCGCCGAAGCGATGACCCGGATCCGGGCCAATGACAGCGATCCCGACATTCCCGGCATGAGCTTCGCCACGACCCGCAGCCTCGCACCGCTTCCTGTTGGCCTATCGGGGGTGAACCTGCATAAAAACGACAAAAACGGGTAAGTGTCAGAATCCAGGAAGCCGTCCAAGAATCTATCGGTCCGGAAACTCATCCAAAGGCTTGTTATCCGGACAGCTCTGGATCTGTCCGCCCATCCTTCGTTTAATGGACACGGCAAAGCAATGGTTCTCTGAACTGGTTAGACAGTATTTCAGTAGGCGTCCTGCCTTCTCATCCAACCGGAATGGTCAGTGATCTTTGCAGGCCATCGAGCGGATAAAATCGCAACGCGCATTGCCAGTGCTTCGGCAGTTCTTCATCGCTGCATCGAGAGTCAATCGAATAGACTTCAACTGGTCAATTCGACTTTCGACGCTCTTCATATGCTTCGAAAGCATCTCGTAAACATCGCCACAGTTCTCTGGCTGCTCGTCCAGTGATATAAGCTCCAACACATCAGATAAGCTAAAACCGAGCGCACGTGTTTGCAGAACGAAAGTCAGCCTCTGGACATCCTCTTGGGTATAAACGCGATGACCGGATGGCGTACGCTTCGGCTCTGGCAACACACCCTTGGCCTCATAGAAACGGATCGTCTCCGGATTGCAGCTAGTGCGGGAGGCCAGTTCACCCCGGCGTATCTCATGCATCTCACACACCCTCACGAAATTGGCACTTGAACTTGTAGTTCCTACAGGGGGTAGGCGAACACCATGCAAAATGCAAAACGAAACGCCGACTGCAAACAACCGACCGGTCTTGTCGCCTTGGTTGGGATCGGACTTGGCACTGTCGCTTCATTATGTTGTGTCGTGCCGCTTGCTCTTGTCGCGCTCGGCATCAGTGGAACTTGGATTGGGCTTCTGCCCGCTCTCGCACCCATCAAACCTTATGCTCTAGTTCTTGGAGCTGTAGCGCTCATCTGGGCTCTCCGAATGGCGCTCAGGTCTCGGAGCCAGTCTTGTGAAGATGAGTCGTGCGAAACCCGAACCAGTCCTCATTTATTCATCGCCATAGCCATTGGAGTAATGATTTGGCTGATCGCCGCAACGGATGCCCTCTGGGCTCCTCTCTTTTCATAGAACGGATCCAATATGATTAGTTATTCTTTCAAAAGTGCGGCTTACATATTCATGGGACTGACAACAGCAGCCGCTACTGGGGCCTGCACTCAGAGCACTCCATACGAGGTATCCGGCAGTCAAAGTGCCGAAGTATCAGCATCCGACGTCGAGAGCGTCCCGTTCGAATCTGCGACATTTTCTGTTGAGAAGATGACCTGTGCGACGTGTCCGGCCACTGTTCGGACGGCCATGCGAAAGGTCGACGGCGTTAAGTCTGTTGATGTCGATTTTAGAAGCCGCCTAGCCGTTGTAAGCTTTGATCCGTCCGTCACAACGATAAGCGCTATCGCAGATGCATCGACAAATGTAGGTTTTCCGGCCTCGCTGCTGGAGACTGTTCAATGAAGGGCTATGTTGGGTCTCGCGATGCTCTGGATTTTGACCTGATCGTCGTAGGAGCTGGTTCCGCTGGTTTCTCAGCTGCGATTGCAGCGTCCAAAGCCGGTAAGTCTGTCGCACTGGTTGGGTATGGCACCATTGGTGGTACATGCGTCAATATTGGCTGCGTGCCATCCAAAGCGCTTATCCGCGCCGCCGACTCCTTGCACTCCGAAGCTGTGTCTGATCGATTCGCTGGCATTGACGTCAAAGCGCGACTGACAAGTTACCGGAAGAACGCAGAGCAACGCGACGCACTTGTCGCTCAACTGCGCAATGAAAAATACGTCGATCTTCTCCCCGAGTACGAGAATGTGACATATTTCGATTCCGCCGAACCCGCTGTACTGGGCGAAAGACAGGTGACGTTCGATGGAATAGCCCTGCGTGCCCCAAAGGTCATCGTCGCGACCGGTACACGTCCGCATGTTCCGGACCTGCCCGGACTCGACACTACTTCCTATATTGACAGTACATCCCTGCTAGCTTGCAAGGAGCTCCCTGAGAGCCTGATTATTATCGGCGGAGGGTACATCGCTGTAGAATTGGCGCAGGCCATGGGCCGCATGGGAAGCAACGTTACCATTCTCGCGCGGAGCGGACTGTTAAGCCGCATCGAGCCTGAAGTCTCAAAAGCTCTTTTCGATGTGCTGACCGAAGAAGGAATCGAAGTCGTCTGTGGCACCGCAATACGTGTCGAGACCATGGATGGCGGTAAAGTCAGTGTGACCTATGAGGCAAATGGAGTTTCCAAATATGTCAGGGCTGGTGACGTCGTTCTTGCCACGGGTCGGACAGCCAACACCGAAGAGTTGGGCTTGGAGCAGATTGGGGTTCGTACGGGGCGTAACGGCAGCATTTCAGTCGATGACCAGATGAAAACGAGTGTTGATTGGCTATACGCTGCGGGTGATGTGATAGGCCAAAACGAGTTTGTTTACATGGCGGCGCTAGAAGGCCGAACTGCTGCGACCAACGCGATCGGCATCGAACAAATGTCTGTCGAGGGAACGATCGTTCCATGGGTTGTTTTCTGCGAGCCACAAATTGCGGGAGTTGGGCTTAGCGAGACGCAAGCGATAGAGGCCGGCTTCGATGTGGTCACGTCCATTCTGCCCATGTCGAAGGTGCCACGCGCGTTGGCAGGAAGAGACACGTCTGGTCTTGTCAAACTGGTTGCCGACAAGAAGAGCCGTCGATTGCTTGGCGGACAAATCATCGGACCTGAAGGAGGTGATGTGATCCAGACGCTTTCCATACTGCTCAAGACAGGCAGCACGTATGAAGATCTCGCAGATACTGTGTTCCCGTACCTAACAGCTGTCGAAAGCTTGAAACTGGCAGGACAGGGCTTCACCCAGGATATTACCAAACTCTCCTGTTGCGCAGGCTAAACTCCGAAAATCTTCGAGACTCTACAGATTGCCCGAGATTTGATGCCTATTGACAGTTTGTCCATCTCACGAGCGAGACTGTGTGAAAACGCCCTCATCTTTCCCGCAGTGGACGCTGGCTGAGCGGCATTCGTTTAGCATTTGCTCATGCAGCACATCCAAGGCTCCTCCCGTTCTCAGTCGCTCCTTCTTCCGGCCTGCGTGGAGGACTATGTCGGGCCGGACAACGTGGTCCGGTTCATCGACGCCTTTGTCGAGAGCCTGGACATGACGGAGGCGGGCTTCTATCGCGCCCGGCCCGCCGCAACCGGACGCCCCGGCTACGACCCTCGCGACCTGCTGAAGCTCTACGTGTACGGCTACCTCAACCGCATACGGTCGAGCCGGAAGCTGGAAGCCGAGACCCACCGCAACCTCGAGGTCATCTGGTTGCTTCGTCAGCTCCGCCCGGACTTCAAGACGATCGCGGACTTCCGTCGCATAAACAGGACCGCGTTCCGGTCAGTCTTCCGCGAGTTCGTCGCCCTGTGCCGGGGTCTCGACCTCTTTGGAGCTGAGATGATCGCGGTGGACGGCACCAAGCTCAAGGCCGTGAACAGCCGTCAGCGTAACTATACGAAGGCTAAGCTGGCCAAGGCCATGGCCGAGAGCGACGAGAAGCTGACCCGCTACCTGGCCGAGATGGATGAGGCAGATAAGGAAGACGGGTCGATGGACAGGTCTCCGCAGCACGTCGAGAAGCTGGCGGAGAAGATCGCGTCCATCCGTTTGAGGCGCGCAGAGCTGCGGCGCACCCGCACCGAGCTGGAAGCCAGAGGCGAAGCGCAGATCTCCCTGACCGACCCGGATGCCCGTGCCATGCACGCTTCCAGCGGCATCGGCGTGGGCTACAATGCCCAGATTGCCGTGGACGCCAAGCACAGGCTGATCGCGGAAGCGCAGGTGCATAACAAAGTGAGCGACCTCGGCCTGCTGTGCGTGACGGCGGAGGCGGCGAAGCAGGCTCTCGGCGTGGACACCATCGAGGTCGTGGCGGACCGGGGCTACTACAAGATCGAGGACATCAAGGCGTGCGAGGCTGCTGGCATCTCGGCCTACGTGGCCAAGCCTCTCCGGGGTGCGGGCATCAAGGCGGGCTACTTCCACAAGGACGACTTCGACTACGACAGTGCTGCGGATACGTTCACATGCCCGGGCGGAGAGAGGTTGCACCCGCGCTACCGCGAGAGTGTCCGTGGCACGGAAGCCATCACCTACGTCAACCGCGCCGCCTGCCGGTCGTGCGCCCTTCACCCGCGCTGCACCAAAGCGAAGTTCCGCAAGGTCATGCGATATGAAGGCGAAGCCGTGCTCGACCGGATGGCAAAGCGGCTCGCAGCAAGGCCCGACGTCATGGCCTTGCGCAAGGGCGCGGTGGAGCACCCGTTCGGCTCTATCAAGCACTGGATGGGACACCGGAACTTCTTGACCCGGCGCCTGCCGGGCGTGCGTGCCGAGTTCTCGCTCACTGCTCTGGCTTACAACATCCGCAGAGCCATCACGCTGGTCGGCGTACGAGGACTAATCCGGGCGGCGGAGGCGTAGGTCTGCTCTGTGCACTATCCGCGCTCGGATAACCCACCAGAGCCCGCGTAGTGCGAACTGAAGGCCTTCCGGGCAGCAGAGCTGCCCGACTAGCCGCATCACCGTCAAAGCCGAGGACGAGCAGAGTTCTCACACAGTCTCGACCGTTTTCCGGACAGGGTATCTGGCGCACCCGCGTTATCTTCGGCTTCCCTGCTCACCAACCAAAAATGGTTGGAGGCAATCGTGCAAGGAACACCAGAACTTTTGCAGCTTCGGTCTGGAGCTTGGTCTTATGCCTCTGCAAGAGGCCGACCTGCCTATCCCTTCAGCGAAAACAGCGAGGCCTGCGTCGGGTCGACCGTGCCGGCCAGAAGGTCGCGGTAGGTCGCCATCATGGCGTCCTCCCCGCCCGGCTCGCCCACGCTCATCCATTGGTTGGCGTCGTTCAGGAACGGCACCCAGCGTTTGGACAGGCGCTCCTGGAAGCCCGCCATGCCCCACTCGCCGATCCGGCTCTTGGCGTAGTCGGGCGCGAAGAACATCTTCATAGGCGCGCCTTCGTCAGGCTTTGGCGCGGCGTCGCCCTCATAGTGCGCCTTGCCGACCGCGCAGCCATAGACGACCTTGTCGCGCAGATGGGCGTAGATGCGGGTCAGCAGCGCGCCGTTGCCCGCCATGTCGACAATCACGGTGGGCACCTTGTCCATGCCTTCGATGGTGTCATAGGTGGCGACCGTATCGTAATAGCCCGTGTTCCGGACGAACTCCTCGTTCCGAGCCGAGGTCAGTCCCACGATCTCGAACCCGCCTCGCTCTTTCAGGCAGAACGCCGTGCCGAGCGCCGTCTTGGACGAGGCGCTGGTGATGACCACGCGCTTGGCGCCGAATCCGTCATTCTCCGCGATGAAGTCGTCGATCAGGAAGCTGGTCAGGAAGAGCGGGCGCATGACGGGCTGGATGTCCTTCTGGACCGCGTAGGACGGATCGGCCGCCGTGTAGTTGTAGCTGTTGTAGACGGAATGGAGCGGGGCGCGGTGGTCGGTCACGTCCTGGAAGCCCAGCGGGGTGAGCTTGCCGGGCCTCACCACCAGCTCGTCCGTGACCGGGAAGAAGCCGTACACTTCGGTGCCCGACGGCACGGGCTCGCAGCGCGACTCGGTTACGGTCGCGAAGCCCCAGACGGGCATGCGTCCCTGATGGTCTTCGCCAAACCCGTAGGCTTTGGGATCGAAATACTTCCAGTACCCGATCTGGTCGCCCACGATCATGTAGGTGACGTTGTTCGCGGTCAGGGCGAAACTGTCGAGCGAGAGCCGGACTTCGCCGTCCTCCAGCGCGCGGGAGGGTCTTTGGACGAGCTCCGTCTTGGAAGGGTCGGTCCGGTCTACAAGCAGTGTCTTCATTCGGCTCTCTCTAATTTTTTGGCGATTGTATACTTGCCAAACCCAGCGCTGTTCGGCATTAGAATGGTATGTCCATCCTGTCCAAAGCCTTCTTCCACGACGAAGCCGCCGCTTTCGCTTATCTTGAAGAGCTGATCTGGGCCGGAACGCCTGTCTGCCCTAAGTGTGGTAACACGCCGGAGGCGGGCAAGAAGATTTACGACCTAAAGGGTGTTCACTCCAAGCCGTCCAAGAAGAACCCTGAAGGTGTTGAGCGTCACGGCCTGAAGAAGTGCGGTGCTTGCCGCAAGCAGTTTACGGTTCGCGTCGGCACGGTCTTCGAGTCCTCCCACGTCCCGCTGCACAAGTGGCTGCAAGCCGCCTACCTGATGATGTCTAGCAAGAAGGGTATCAGTTCTAAGCAACTGGAGCGCACTCTGGAAGTCACCTACAAGACGGCTTGGTTCATGTCCCACCGCCTGCGCGAGGCCATGCGCCAAGGTGAGCTGGACGTGCCGTTCGGTTCCGGTGGCGGCACTGTGGAGGTGGACGAGACGTTCATCGGCCGCGAGCCGGGTATGCCGAAGAAGCGCGCCTATCACCACAAGATGAAGGTTCTCTCCCTCGTTGACCGCGACACGGGCCGCGCAAAGTCTATCGTCGTGGACAAGGTGAACGCCGCTACGCTCGTGCCGATCTTGCGCCAGAACATCGCCCGTG
>CAYULR010000021.1:16629-17525 GCA_964445685.1 uncultured Algimonas sp. | reverse complement strand
CCTGCTGATGGGCGGGGCGGACCCGCGCGCGGGCGAGCGCACCTACCAGACGCTGGTGCAGGTCGCGGGCCGCGCGGGACGCGCCGACAAGGCGGGCACGGCGATGATCCAGACCCACCACCCCGAACACGAGGCATTGCAGGCCCTCGTCGCGGGTGACCGTGAAATGTTCGTCGGCGTGGAAATGGCGATGCGTGAAATGCTGGGCCTGC
Source organism: uncultured Algimonas sp. (assembly GCA_964445685.1). GTDB lineage: Bacteria > Pseudomonadota > Alphaproteobacteria > Caulobacterales > Maricaulaceae > Litorimonas. The sequence goes on along the minus strand of CAYULR010000021.1, from coordinate 17,313 downwards.
CGCCCTACGGACGCCTCGCCGCTGTCATCATCTGGGGCCCGGACCTGAAGAAGACGAAAGAGCTCGCCAAAGACTTCGTCACCAAGGCCCCGCGCACCGATGGCATCGAAATCCTCGGACCCAGTGAGGCCCCCATCGCCCGCCTGCGCGGCCTCTACCGCAGACGCCTCTTCATCCGCGCCGAACCGGGCGTGAACCTGAGCAAGTACATGACGGCCTGGCGCGCCAACTGGAAGCGGGTCCCGGCGAAGTACAAGATCCAGGTGGATATCGATCCGCAGAGCTTTGTTTAGGCGTTAAGTGCGTCCCGTCGCGCCGAGGATGATATCGACGCGCTCCTCCACGCTTGTTTTTGGCAACTCGAACACGTCGTACTCCAGGCGCGTCAACGCGTTCCGGATGCGCTCATTCTCAGCGAAGGCGTCCTCGAACCCGTGCGGCCTGTCCGCGCCGCTGACGAACAGCTCCGGCCAAGGCGGGAAGAGAATGACGGTCTGTGAATAGGGCGGGACGCCTCGCAGAGTGTCTGTGAGCGCTTGGCCCGTCACATGTTCCAGAGCCGATGCCGCGTCCACAGTTCCTCGGTCGAAATATGTGGGGGCGGTTGTGCCTCTCACCGTGCCGATATCGGTAATGGCCATCTGCAAGGCACGCTTTGCAAAGGCCTCCATATCGACCCAGGGC
>CAYULR010000021.1:14991-16619 GCA_964445685.1 uncultured Algimonas sp. | reverse complement strand
CTCGGCGCGCACCACGCGCAAACCCGGTTCGGGAACCGTCCGCACGCCGCGATCCGCCATTGCTTTCAAGGTCGTGGATTTCCCGCCGCCTGAGCAGCCAGTCATGAGAATCCGTAGGCCGGTCATGATGTCATTCTCCTTGTCTTGAACTGCATCCTGACCAATCCGTCACGCAACTTGCGCGGACTCTGGCCCGTTTCACGTCTCCACCCACAACAAGGAGACGACCCATGACGACCCCCACAATCCGCCACGCCATCTATGACGACTACGATTCCGCTTCGCGCGCCATTGCAGGCCTGCGCGACAACGGTATCGCAGACGACCGCATCTCCGTGATTGGCCGTGACGACAACTATCTGGCCGAGAACGACGTGTCCGGCGAGACTATCGAAGCGACCAAGGACATTGTCGGCAAGGCCGCGCTGGGCTCCGGGATCGGCGCGCTGCTGGGTGTTGCCGCACTGGCCATTCCGGGCGTCGGTCCGTTCGTCGCCGCCGGTGCTATTGCCGAAGCCGCCGCGGGCGGTGCAGCCCTGACGGGTGCCGCCGCCGGTGCCGCAACGGGCGGTCTGGTCGGTGCGCTGGAAGACCATGGCATCGATGCAGACGATGCGCGGTTCTACAACGAGCACCTGACGGATGGCCGTACGCTGGTGACCTATGACGCGACGGGTGCGACGCATCCGGACATCGTGTCCGGCGACCTGCTCTACAAGACGGGTGGCTACTCGCGTTCGCGCACGGCGCTGGCCGCGTAAGCCCTCTCAAGAGAGCCTAGACAGAAGCCCCGTTCCGCGTCCTGCGGAGCGGGGTTTTTCATGCCTGCAAGGGTGTACGGTTGCGGTCGACCAGGGCGTACTCCACGCCGACGCCCATCCGCTGCAAGGCTTCGGCATCCACGCTGGCGCGGGCCGTCTCCACGAAGTGGTCCATCAACGTTTGCGTGAACAGGCGGATGTTGCGCGACGAGACGACCTGCGAGAGCTGTCCCGTGACGCGGAGCGTCTCGGTCGCTTCGTCATAAGTGTAGCTGAGGGTGACCGGCCCGCCGATTTGGGCGAACTGCGCCGTCATCGCGTCGGCATAGGCGGCGGCCGGATGGGTGGGTTCGGCCCGCCCCTCGAACGCGACAATCCCCGCGAGACCCCCGATCAGGACCGGAAGAAGAATGGACATGCGGGCACCTCCCCTTGCTGCATGAACGCTACGGGTTCAGCGTTAGCGGGAGTTTCGCGTTTCGAAAGCCCGAAACGCAGGTGCAGTTGGGAGAAGGCTAGACCTGCGGCTTGAACGGGTCGCGCATCAGGATCACGTCTTCGCGCTCCGGCGACGTGCTGACCATGCCGACGGGGCAGCCGATCAGTTCTTCCACGCGGCGGACATATTTCACCGCTTCCGCCGGGAGGTCGGCCCAGCTGCGCGCACCGCGCGTGCTGCCCTGCCAGCCTTCCATCGTCTCGTAGATCGGCTGCACCTGCGCCTGCACGTACGGGATCTCCTCGTTGCCGTTGTCGATCGTGGCGTTGGCCGGGAGATCGTCACCGTTGAGCAGAGCAACCGCAGCGGCGACTGCGCCGTTCGCCTCTTCGACGACCGGCGTGTTCGCTTTTTTATAGAGCCCCCAC
>CAYULR010000021.1:14345-14981 GCA_964445685.1 uncultured Algimonas sp. | reverse complement strand
CGCCGGCGGGCAGGCGGCGCAGCAGCTTGCCGTCCAGCTTGTAGCCCGTGCAGATCTTCAGCTCCGGCAAGCCGTCCAATACGTCCAGCTTGGTCAGGGCAATGCCCGTAATGCCGCCCGTGACGATGGCCTGGCGCACCATGACGGCGTCGAACCAGCCGCAGCGGCGCTGTCGTCCCGTGACGGTCCCGAATTCGTGCCCGCGCTCGCCGAGCCGTTGCCCGGTCGCGTCGTTCAGCTCGGTCGGGAAGGGGCCTTCGCCAACGCGCGTCGTGTAGGCCTTGGTGATGCCCAGCACATAGTTCAGCGCGCGCGGGCCGAGGCCGGTCCCGGCGGCGGCCTGTCCGGCGATGGTGTTGGAACTGGTCACGAACGGGTAGGTGCCGTGGTCGATGTCGAGCATCGCGCCCTGCGCGCCTTCGAACAGGATGCGCTGTTCGGATCGTACCGCATCGTCCAGCACCTGCCAGACGGGCGCCATGTGCGGCAGGATAGACGGCGCGATCTCCAGCAGGCTCTGCGTTAGCTCGGCCGCGTCCACTTCGCCGTGGCCCAGACCGACACGCAGCGCATTGTGGTGGTGCAGCAGGTTCTCGACGCGTTCCTTCAGGTGGACCGGATCGTCCAGGTCGCAGA
>CAYULR010000021.1:3925-14335 GCA_964445685.1 uncultured Algimonas sp. | reverse complement strand
ACCTTGTCCTCATAGGCCGGGCCGATGCCGCGCTTGGTCGTGCCGATGCGCACGCCGTCCACGCGGTTTTCGCGGATTTCGTCCAGCTGTTCGTGAATCGGCAAGATCAGTGCCGCCGATTCGGATATCTTCAGATTGTCCGGTGTGATCTTCACGCCCTGTTCGCGGATGCGCGTGGCCTCGTTCACGAACGCCCACGGGTTCAGCACGACGCCGTTGCCGATGACCGACAGCTTGCCGCCGCGCACCACGCCGCTGGGCAGCAGGGAGAGCTTGTAGACCGTGCCGTCCACGACCAGCGTGTGGCCCGCATTGTGCCCGCCCTGGAAGCGCGCCACCACGTCGGCGCGGCTGGAAAGCCAGTCGACGATCTTGCCTTTTCCTTCGTCTCCCCACTGGGAGCCGACCACGACGACGTTTGCCATAAGGCCTCGCACGAAAAAGCCCGGAAAGACGCGAAGTCTCCCGGGCATCGGAACTTCGTCAGGCCTTTAGCCGAGTCGCCGGGCGTAAGCCAGATAGGCAGGGGCGAATCTCACGCAGTTGTGCCCAAGCGGTCTTCCGGGGACGCTAGAACTTCCGGTTCAGCCGCAGACCGAACGTGTCCGAGCCTTCGTTCGGGCCGTCCGACAGAAGACCGGCATTGGAAATATGCTCCACGAACCCTTCCGCCGCCCACCTGTCGGACACGTTCACGCCGAGCGTCAGCTGCTGCCGGAAGAGGACGCGCGAGCCGTAGAGATTGCGAGTGGTCAGTGTGTCGAGCAGTTCGGGGGTGCTCGACGTGCTGGAGCGCACATCCGCGACGTCAAGAAAGCCGTCATGCACGACCAGGCCCAAGGCGAAGTCTCCGTAGAACCGCTTGCCGAGGGTCTGACGCCACAACAGGCCCGCGCCGCCATAGCTCGTATTGCCCTCGAGGTTGAGCGTGCCGCCAACATAGGGCTGGGGCGAGAGCGCCCATTTTAGGAATTCCGGCTCTTCGAAGATAACCTCGCCGTTCAGGGCGACGGACTCTTCCCGGTCGCTCACGCCGCCAGAGAGGCTCCAGCCCGGATCATGATAGGCGACGCCCGCGCGGACCTCCGCGACCTGTGCGGCTGCGGGCAGGGCGCTCGATAGAAATAGCGCCGTTCCAATTAAATGTTTCATCCCGGTGTCCCCTTTTGCTGGATGCACCAGCGGTCTGGAGGCCGGGAGATTGCCGGAGCGTGGAAGGCGGATGAAACGCCGTCCAGAAAGGTCGCCCTAAAAGTGCTTCGCCACGCGGAAGCCGATCGTGTCCAGGCCCTCGTTCGGCGCATTGGGCGCCAGGATGCGGCCGTGGGACAGGTGGTTCACGAACAGATGGGCGGACAGGTCGTCCGTGACGCGCACGCCCAGTGCGAATTCGTTCTGGAAGAGCACCCGGCTGCCGAAGTCGATTTCGTTGCGCTGGCGGAAGCGGAAATCGCCCAGGTCCTGCAGGAATTGCTGCGTTTCCGCCGCCGACAGGTTCAGCGCACCGTTGGCGGCGGCCACGCGCCGGACGAGGTCCGACGGCTCCGCTTCCAGCGTGCCGTCGTGGACGACGAGGCCGAAAGAATAGTCGAAATAGGCGCGGCTGCCCAAGGTCTGACGCCACAGCAGGCCCGCCCCGCCATAGGAGGTCTCGCCTTCGAGGTTCAGCGCGCCGCCAATGTAGGGCTGGGGCGAGAGCGCCCACTTCAGGACATCCGGCTCCGCGAACACGACGCCCACATTCAGCGCAACGGAGCGTTCCTTGTCCCCGCCATTGCCGAGACCCGACCAGTCGATGTCGTGGACGTTCGCGCCGATGCGCACTTCCTCGATCTGGGCGAGCGCGGGCGCGGCAAGGCCCAGGGCGATAGCAAAAGACAGCAGCAGAGATTTCATGGACCAGACCCCCCTCAAGGTTCGAGGGTCCGCCTAATCCCGTCATGTCGGTCCGGTCAATATCAGGCGGCGCGTTTCCGGCACGTGCCGCTCCGCGCGCGGCCACGGCCGCGTTTGCGGCTGCCGTGCTTTTCGTAGACGCGCTCGCTCTCCTCGCGGAAGCCCGGCTCGCGTTTCAGCGCGCCGATGGTCTTGCGCGCAAAGCGGGCGGCCTCTTCGTGGTCGACGATGCGTTCGGGGTAGAGGCGCGGGATGACCGTGTCGGCTTCGGCCCATTTCCACGGTTCCTGAAGGTACTTGTCCGGCACGTCGGCCAGTTCCGGCACCCAATGACGGGTGAAGGTCCCGTCCGGGTCCTGGTCATAGCCCTGCTTGACGGGATTGTAGATGCGCGTCGTATTCATGCCGGTCGTGCCGCTCTGCATCTGGACCTGCGGCCAGTGGATGCCGGGTTCGTAGTCGGTGAACTTGCGCGCATAGAGCAGCCCCGGCTCGCGCCAGTGAAGCCACAGATGGTAGGACGACAGGCACATCAGCATCGCCCGCATCCGGAAGTTCAGATAGCCCGTCGCGTTCAGGGCCCGCATGCAGGCATCCGCGAAGGGCAGCCCCATCAGGCCTTCGCTCCACGCCCAGAGCTTGTGGTTGGCCTGGTTGTTGGTGCCGGGGTCGGGCCGCAGCCCGTCGAAGCCGCTATGCAGGTTGCGGAACTCCATCTGCGGCTCGCTCTCCAGCTTCTGCGTGAAATGGCAGTGCCAGTGCAGGCGGCCAGAAAAGCTCTGCATGGAGCCGCGCCACGGTCCCAGCTGTTCGCCTTCTTTTGCCAAGAGTTTCAGCTCGCGCTGCCGGTCCCAGAGGGTCTGGGCGGCCTCGCGCATGCTGATGCAGCCATAGGCGAGGTAGGGCGACAGGCGGGAACATTGGTCGAACCCGGTCACGGGGCTGCTCATGGCGGTGCGATAGGCGCGGCCGCGCTCGTTCAGGAAGCTGTCCAGCAAGTCCAGCGCCAGCGTGCGCCCGCCGCGTTGGCGGCCGGGGCAGGGGTCGTCCTCCATCTCCAGCTCGCGCCAGGTCGGGAGTTTGTGGGTCTTCAGGCAGGACGCGGGCGTCAGGGCGTCGGGCTCCGGATATTGTGGCGCACCCATCAGCGCGTCCCAGCGCTTGGACCAGCCGTCGCGGTCCTTCAGCGGGCGGAAGACGCCGAACTGTTTCTGTTCCTGCCAGGGTAATCCGTTCGCCGCGCACCAGTCCTTCACGGCTAGGTCGCGTTGGTAGGTCCAGTCGTTCCCGGTTTCCTCGTGGCTGTGCAGGCTTTGGAGGTCGTAGTCCTTGGATAGCGCTTCGAGCGTCTCAATCACCGATCCGGTCCGGACGATCAGCGGCGCGCCGAGCTCGCCCAAGCGTGCGTCCAGCTCTTGCAGGCTCTCGCGGATGAACGCCCACTGCCGCGCCGACGTGTCGGGCAGCTGCCAGTAGTCCGGCTCCACCACGTAGAGCGGAATGACGGCCCCGCATTCGCTGGCGGCGAGCAGCGCGGCATTGTCCACCGTGCGCAGGTCGCGCTTGAACCAGACGATGTGAACGGGCGGACGGGACATATCTCACATACGCGCGAGGGCGCTTGATTGTGCCGGAACAGACGCTACGTCGCGCCTCATGAGCAGAGATTACACCGATGTCGAAATGCAGATCCAAGGCGTGCTGGACGGAGAGCCGAACCGCACGGCCCGGCTCGCGACCGTGTCCTGCCTACTGAGCCAGGCGTTCGAGGACTTCTACTGGACGGGCTTCTACATGGTCGATCCCGACAAGCCGGAAGAGCTGGTCGTGGGGCCGTACCAAGGCACGCTGGGCTGCCTGCGCATCCCGTTCGGCAAGGGCGTTTGCGGCACTGCGGCGGCGGAGCGCAAGACGCAGCTCGTGGAGGACGTCCACGCCTTTCCCGGCCACATCGCCTGCGACGCGGCGACGAATAGCGAGGTCGTGGTCCCGGTGTTCGAGGGCGACGCGCTGATCGGCGTGCTGGATGTGGACAGCACGCGCCCGGCCGCGTTCGACGAGGCGGACAAGGTGGCGCTGGAACGGATTGCGGGGATGATTGCGGGGTAGCATGAACGATGTCCCCGGCATTTACTGCCAGGGCCTGCCATCAACCTTCTTCACAAGTCTTGTCTTGTGAGCAGGTCTTCGACAGACCCCGGCAATGAATGCCGGGGACGACTAGAGTTGAGAACATGATCTGCATTTTGGGTCCCGGCTCACACCCACCGTCCGGCTCTCCATCCGCAACCCGTCCATCACCCATAGCCGTCCAGCCAGCGTCTCGCCCGCGCCTGTCACCCACTTGATGGCCTCCAGCGCCATGACGGAGCCTGCGATGCCCGTCAGCGCACCGACCACGCCGACCTGGGCGCAGGTCTCTTCGTCCGGCGGCAGGGCCGGGACGAGGCAGCGGTAGCAGGGACCGGGCGCGCCGAAGAGGCCGACCTGGGCGTCGAACCGCCCCACCGCGCCGGACAGCAGCGGGAGGTCCAGCGCGAGGCAGGCCTCGTTGACGACGAACCGCGTTGCGAAACTGTCCGTTCCGTCCAGAACGAGGTCGTGGCCTGCCAGCAGGTCTCGTGCGTTGTCGGCGTTCAGCCTGACGCCGCGGCGCGTCACGCGCGCGTCCGGGTTGATGGCCTGCAGCCGTTCGGCCAGCACGTGCGTCTTGGGCTGTCCGATGTCGTCCGTGCCGAACTGCACCTGCCGTTGCAGGTTGGACAGCCCAACCACGTCGTCGTCGATCAGCGTGATGCGCCCCACGCCCGCCGCAGCAAGGTACAGCGCCGCCGGACCGCCCAGCCCGCCTGCGCCGACAAGGGCGATATTCGCATCCAGCAACGCATTCTGCCCCGCCCCGCCGATCTCCTTCAGGACAAGATGGCGGGCATAACGTTCGATCTGTTCCGGGGTCACGCGTCGATACGCTTTATCAGGTCTTCGGCCATGCCATGATGGTCCGACCACGCCTCCCAGACGCAGCGCGCCCAACGATCCACGCCGTTCAGATGCGGCTCCACATCAGTTAGCGGTACGATGTCCGCGACCGTGATGTCGCCCAGGTCATCCGGACGGTTGAGGTGCGGGATCAAGGCTGGCTCGGCTTTGGTCAGGCGGCTGAGCGCTTTCAGCTTCTCTATGCGGTAGGTTTGCGGTGTATTGTGAGCGAACATCAATGTCGCGCCCACCAGATGGATCATGACGGAACTGACCGCGCGGGGATCATTTCCTGCGGGATGCTGGAGGGCGTAGGCATCGACCGTCTGCGCATGGTTGGCGAAGAAGGCGCGGTCCGAATATTCGCGCTCCAGCACGGTTCCGTAAGCCGCCCAGCATCCCGGTGAGGCTTCGAAATAGTCATGCGCCGCGCCGGTCATGTCCGGCACGTACGCCCCGCATTGCGGGCAGGGCGCGAGCCCGCTCATCAGGGCGCCGTTGATTTCTTGGCCGGACCGTCGCCCGCGCCGGGACCTTCGTCGAAGAGCGGTGTGGAGAGGTAGCGTTCCGCGAAGCTGGGGATGATCGTGACGATGCGGGCGCCGCGCATCTCGGGACGCGCCCCGACCAGCAGGCTGGCCGCGATGGCCGCGCCGGAGCTGATGCCGACTGGCACGCCGTCTTCGGCCGCGACGTGCTTGGCCGTGCCAAAGGCCGCGTCGGAATTGATGGTCACGACTTCGTCGACGATGTCCATGTCGAGATTGTCGGGGATGAAGCCCGCGCCGATGCCCTGGATTTTGTGCGGGCCTTTTTCGCCCTTGGAGATGACGGGGCTTTCCGTCGGTTCCACGGCGATGATGCGCACGTCCGGGTTCTTCTCCTTCAGGAAGCGCCCCACGCCCGTGAGAGAGCCGCCGGTGCCGACGCCCGCGATGAAGGCATCGACTTCGCCTGCGCAGTCTTCCCAGATTTCGGGGCCAGTCGTGGCGTAGTGGACGGCCGGATTGGCGGGGTTGTCGAACTGGCCCGCGCGGACCGCGCCGGGCGTCTTGGCGATGATGGCTTCGGCTTCGGCGATCGCGCCTGGGATGCCGCCCGACGCCGGTGTCAGGACCAGTTCCGCGCCGAGCAGTTTCATCATCTTGCGGCGCTCGATGCTCATGCTTTCGGGCATGACGAGGATGGCCTTGTAGCCCATGGCGGCGGCAGCGAACGCCACGCCGATGCCCGTGTTGCCGGAGGTCGGCTCCACGATCACGCCGCCCTCGGTCAGTGTCCCGGCCTTTTCCATCTCGCGCAACATGTTGATGCCGATCCGGTCTTTCACGGACGCGCACGGGTTGAAGAATTCCAGCTTGTAGCAGAGGTCGGCGGGCACGCCCTGCGTGATGCGGGGCAGGCGGACGAGCGGCGTGCCGCCCATCGTGTCGAGGATGCTGTCGTAGATCTTGCCGTGGGCGCGCATGGGGCTCTCCTGGTTGATTGACGGCCGGGCTAGGCGAACACCTTCTCGCCGTCCATCCGAATCGTAAGGTGCAGGCCTGTTGGGGTGAAGCGACGTTCCACTTTGGCGTAGGGCAGCATGTCGAACAGCCGGGTTCCGAAGCCGTCTTCACCGAACTCCGGCAGGGTGTGGGCGCATTGCTCCTGCCAATCGATGACGAGCGTGTCGCCCTCGCGCATCCAGCCGATCCGCAAATGCCCGCCGGGCTTGCCGAGGCAGCCATACTTGGCGGCGTTGGTCGCCAGTTCGTGACAGACCATGGACAGGTCCTTGGTCGCGTCGATGGCCAGGCGGACGGGGTCGCCGCTCAGCGTGTAGGCCGGGTTGTCGCCGCCCTTGAAGGGGCTGAGCTCGTCCTCGAACAGGGTCCTGACGCTCAGGCCGACCCAGTCCCGCTGCGCCAGCAGGTCATTGGTCCGGCTCATCGCGTTCAGACGGGCGGTGAAGCTCTTTACGAAGCTGGGCACGTCCCTGGCGTTCCGCCCCGTGATGCGGGCGACGGAGCTGACGACCGCCATGACGTTCTTGACCCGGTGGGACAGCTCGAAGCCGATGGCTTCGTTGCGCTGTTCCAGCTTGTGCTGTTCGGTGATGTCCTGCGTGCGCTGGATCAGGCCGATGATTTCTCCGTCATCGCCGTAGAGTGGGTCCTGCGTCGCTTCCCAGAAGCGCTCTTCCATCTTGCCGTCCAGTTCGACGTGGAAAGGCAACGCGTCCAGGACGGTGGTTTCACCATTCAGCGTGCGGTTCCAATAGTCCAGCACCCCTTCCACGCGTTCCGGCGTTTCCGGAAAGGCGTCGAATACATACTCCCCGATCAGCTCCGCCCGCGTGCGCTGGACCGTCTGCAGATAGGCGTCGTTGACGTAGCGGAAGCGGAATTCCCGGTCGAGGATGAGGACGGGAAGAGTGGAGCGGTCGAGAAGCCGGTTCCATTCGGACGGGATCTTCATTCCGTGCCTGTCGACCCGTACCCGCCGGAGCCCCGATCCGTTTCGTCCAGTTCGCTCACCACGTCGAAGGCGGCCTGCGTGACGGGGGCCAGCACCATCTGCGCGAAGCGGTCGCCGCGCTCCACGGTGAAGGCGTCCTGACCATGATTGATCAGCAGCACGCCGACTTCGCCGCGGTAATCCGCATCGATCGTGCCGGGCGAATTCAGCACCGTGATGCCGTGGCGCAGGGCCAGGCCGGAACGGGGACGGACCTGCACTTCGTACCCTGCAGGCAGCGCCATGCAGAAGCCGGTCGGGATCAGCTTGCGTTCGCCCGGGGCCAGCGTGACGGGCGCGTCGATGGCGGCGCGCAGATCGGCCCCGGCGGCCTGGGCGGTTTCGAAACGGGGGAGGGCGATGTCGCCCATATGCGGCAGGCGCATGAGCTTCACGGATACGGTCTTCATGCGCGCTAGCTAAGCCGTAGAGCCAGCAAATACCACCTCGAATGTAACCAGTTTAACCTTAGTTCGAGCGGGCCACGAGGCCGTGGTCGCGCCCGGAGAAGTCGGAGAGGCGGCTTTCGAGCGTGTCCTTGAATTCCCCGCTCATTGGGTAGTCGGACGTGTAGCGGTGCTGGAACCGACCGTCGGCGAAGTAGACGGTCAGGATGTCGGACCCCGCACTGTCGAAGTCCTGCGACAGGGAGAGCGGCACGCCGGTGGCGAGCAGCGCATAGTCGCCCGTCGTTGGAACGAGGTCGTTGCGCACGCAGATGACCCCGCGGATCGGTGAGCCGTCCTCCGACAGGGTAACCGCGCGCGCATCTTTGCGGGCTTCGGCGATGAACCGGTCCGCCGGAAGGTAGGACGCCACGGTCATGCGGCCGCCTTCATTGTCGACGACGTCTTTGACGACCACGACTTCGCAGGCGTCGTAGGCTTGGGCGGAGGCCGTGAGGGGAAGCATCAGGGTGGCTGCGGCTGCCAGGATGCCAAGTTTAAGGGTGCGGTCTGTCATGCGTCGTCTCCGAAGTGGGCGGCGATGCGGCGTGCCAGGGCGCGCGCGGCCGCTTGTTTGCTCTGGCGGGGCAGGCGGGTCTCGCCGTCGCCGGTCACGATGATCATTTCGTTCTCCGCTCCGCCCATCACGTCGCCAGACACGTCGTTCGCCACGATCCAGTCGCAGCCCTTGCGGGTGCGCTTGGCGCGGGCGTGGTCCAGCACGTCGTGCGTCTCGGCCGCGAATCCCACGACCAGTTTGGGGCGCTTATCGCTGCGGCAAACTGAACGCAGGATGTCCGGGTTCTCGACGAGTTGCAGCGGCGGCGGGCCGCCAGCGGGTTTCTTGGTCTTCTGCGCCGTGGCTTCGGCCGGACGCCAGTCGGCCACGGCGGCGACGGATACGAAGATGTCGGCGGGCAGGGCGGCGTGCACCGCGTCGTGCATCTGCTGCGCGGTCTCGATGGTCGTGTTGGCCGTGCCGAACGGTTGGGCGATGGAAGTCGGTCCGCTGACCAGCTCCACCTCCGCGCCGAGGTCGGCCAGCGCCTGGGCGATCGCGTAGCCCTGCCGCCCGGAGGAATGGTTGGAGAGGTAGCGCACCGGATCGATGGGCTCTCGCGTGGGGCCTGCCGTGACGATTGCGCGCCGGCCCTTGAGCGGTTTGGGCGCGCGCATCCCGTCTAGCGTCGTGTCGCCCCACAGAACGCTCATGACGGCGTCGGCGATGGCGTCCGGTTCGGCCATGCGGCCGTCCCCAAATTCGCCGCAGGCCATCTCGCCTGCATCCGGCCCGACGAACAGCGCGCCGCGCTCGCGCAAGGTCGCGATATTGGCTTGCGTGGCCTCAGATTCGTACATGCGCACATTCATGGCGGGCGCGAACAGGACTCGCTTGTCCGTCGCCGTCAGGGTCGTGGTCGCCAGGTCGCCCGCCACTCCGTGCGCGGCCTGCGCCAGGATGTTGGCCGTGGCGGGCGCGACGACGATCAGATCGGAGCTGCGCGACAGCTCGATATGGCCCATCTCGCTCTCCGCCGTCAGGTCCCAAAGATCGGTGAAGACGGTCGACCCCGACAGGGCCTGCGCCGAGAGCGGCGTCACGAACTGCGTCCCGCCCTTGGTCAGGATGACCCGCGTGGACACGCCGCGCTTGGCCAGTTCGCGGATCAGCAAGAGCGACTTATACGCCGCGATGCCGCCGCCGATGATGAGAAGGACGGAGTGGGTCATTTCAGGAGCTCGCTAAAGGCAAACTCTTTCGCGGAGTGAAAGCCAAGAAGGATGAGTCTTTCCTCATCGTAGGTGTAGATCAGCCAATGGCTGCGCATGATCAGATAGGCCCGGAACGGAGGGGGGCCTTTCCTGATCTGGCGGCCAATGCCTGGCTGGAAGCGCAGGGTTTCCCTCGCAGCGCGCAGTATTTGCGAATTCAGCATGCTGCCATGTGTCGGCACGCCCAGGGCTTCGTAATGCTCGAAGACGCGCAGAATGTCCGCGTCGACACGTTGAGTGTAGATGACCTTCCTCAGCATGAGTCAGGCGAGTTTGCGAAGCGCCGCACTTTCAATTTTCCAGTTCGCGCTGGCACGCTCTTTCAGGGCGTCCATATGGCGCTCTATATCGTCCCGCGACGTCAGGACCGTCGCCTCTTGAAGGTCGTCTTCCGAGAAAGACAGCATGTCGTCCAACTGCTTCTGGGTGTAGCCGGGTAGATCCCCGTCGGCGACTTCGACTGTGATGTTGACCTTCGCCCCGGCCGGAAGATCCGAACGAAGCTGTTCAGGAAGGTCTTCTACGGCAATGTCGTAATAAACGGGCATATGATCAGGCTAACATAAACCCGCCGTGTGCCGCAAACCGGGACAGCTGTGCGCAAGCGATGCAACACCTCGTAAGTCCTGTGCGTAGTCCTCCCCGGACCGCAATTGGAGACGACTATGAACACAATCATCTTCGACATGGACGGCACGCTCGCGGACATCTCGCACCGGGTTCATCACGTTCGCAAGAGCCGCAAGGACTGGCAGGCGTTCCATCTGGGCATTCCGCAGGACCGGCCCAACCCGGCGGTCGTGGCGCTCTACAGGAC
>CAYULR010000021.1:0-3915 GCA_964445685.1 uncultured Algimonas sp. | reverse complement strand
GAATACGACCTGCAGATCGTGACGGGCCGGAACGAGGCGCACCGTGAGGCGACGGAAAGCTGGCTCGACGCGCACGACATTCCGTTCAACCGCGTGACGATGCGCGTGGACCGGGACTTCCGCCCCGATACGGTTGTGAAGAAGGAAATCCTTGAGCGGTTCCGCGAACGGGAAGGCCGGGACGTGCTGTTCGCGGTGGATGACCGGGACGGGGTGGTCGGCATGTGGCGCGACAGTGGCGTGACCTGCCTGCAGTGTGCGCCGGGCGACTTCTAACTAGAATTGGGCGAACGCCCACGCTCCGCCCAGCGCGACGGCGGCTCCGGCGGCGGCGTAGGCGACGGGGCGCAGGGGGCTCGGCTTGCGCAACTCCACCGTCTTGACGGTCGGCGCGGCGGACAGGTCAATCTCCCCATTCGCCCAGGCTTCGGCCAACTTGGCGATGTTCTCCGTCGCTTCGGGCAGTTTGTTCAGCGTGCGACGCGTGCGGTCCAGACCGTCCAGCAGGTCGTTGAGATAGCGTTCCGGGCCGAGCTCGGCGCGCACCGCATCCTCCACGATGGGGCGCGACGCTTCCCACATGTCGAAATTGGGATCGAGGCGGCGGGCCACGCCTTCGGCCTGCATCATCGTCTTCTGCAAAAGGATGAGCTGCGGTTGGAGCGGCATGTCGAACATTTCGGTGATTTCTAGCAGCTGGAGCAGCACTTTGGACATGGAGACGTCCTCCGCATTCTTGCCGAAGATGGGCTCGCCCACGGCGCGCAGCGCGGTCGCGAACTCCTCCACGCTGTGGTGCGGCGGGACGTATCCGATGTCGAAGTGGACCTGGGCGATCTTGTAATAGTCGCGCTGCAGGAAGCCGTAGAGCGTATCGATTTCGAAGCGGATCTCCTCATCACCCAGACGCCCCAGAATGCCGAAGTCCAGCAGGACGAGCTCCCCGTCCTCGCCCCGGAACAGGTTCCCTTCGTGCATGTCCGCGTGAAAAATGCCGTAGGTGAAGGTGGAGGCGAGGAAGCTCTGGATGGTCGCGGTGGCCAGCTTCTGGCGCTCTTCCATGGGCAGGTCGAGGATAGCGGGCGAGGAAAGCGGAATGCCGTCGATCCAGTCCGTCGCCATGACGTTCTTGTCGACCAGCTCCCAATGGATGCCCGGCACGCGGAACAGGCCCGTCGCCTCCGCAATGTCCGACATTTCCGACGCGGCCGCCGCTTCGAGGCGCAGGTCGAGCTCCAGCATCACGGCCCGGCGGGCTTCGGCGACGAAGGCGCGGGGCTGCAGGCGGCGGATGTAAGGAACGGCGGCGTGAGCGAGGTTCGCGACCTGCGCGATCACGTCCATGTCGCGGGTCATGCGGGTGACGATATTGGGCCGCAATATCTTGATGGCGACGGTCTCGCCCGTGGGCAGCGTGGCCTTGTGGACCTGCGCGACGGACGCCGCCGCCACGGGCTCTGACAGGGTCGTCAGCCGCGTTTGCCACGGCTCGCCCCAATCCTCTTCGAGCATCTTCTCCGCCGTTTCCATGGGGAAGGGCGGAACCTTGTCCTTCAGGCGCGACAGGCCTTCGGCGAAGACCGGATCGAACATGTCGCCGCGCGTGGAGAGGATCTGCCCGAACTTGATGTAGGCGGGGCCCAGCTTTTCCAGCGCGTTGGCGAAGCGCGCCCCGGGATTGGGGCCGCGGCCCGGGTTGCACAAAACCCGCGCCACGGCGGCCACCGCGCGGATCGGACCGGGCACGAAGGGTTCGTACTCCTTGGGGACCAGCGCGTCGTGACGCACCAGCACCCAGCCGGTGCGCAGAAGGCGGAAGAATGTGGCGGTGCGGCGCAGCATTGCTGCCGGGCTATAGTGCCGCCTCCGACAGGGTCAAACCGAAACCACGCGACCTTTGCGCGGCTTAGAAGTTCTCTTCGACCGGACGGCCATCCGCCTTGTAGACCACGCCGCCCTTCATCACGAAGTCCACGTCCTGGAACAGCGCCGGATATTTCAACGCGTCGCCGTCGATGGCGATGATGTCGGCGAAGCGGCCGGGTTGGATCGTGCCCCACTGGTACTCCACGCCCATCATCTTGGACGGCCAGTAGGTTGCGGCCTGGATCGTCTCCATGATCGGCACGCCCATGACGCGGGTCCAGACGTCGATTTCGTTCCACGTGGACTGGCAGTGGAACTTCAGCGGGATGCCGCTATCGGTGCCGACCAGCAGGACCACGCCCGCCTCGCGCAGCTGCCCGAATTTCCGCTTCAATGTGGGTTTGCGCTTGGGCGTCAGCTGGAAATAGTCGAGCCGGTTCGGGTGTTGGATGGAGGCTTTGACATCCGCGATCGTGTCGGGCTGCAGGCCCCGGTGCCAGCAATCCGTGTCGATCTCTTCGGGGTTGTTGCGCGTCTCCTCGAAGTTCCAAAGCCCCTCCACCGTGGGAGTCCAGTAGAGCGGACCTCCCGCGATGCGCCCCTTGGCGGTGCGTTCCTTCAGCGCGTCCATCAGGTCGGCGGGATATTCGGGAGCCGTCGTCAGGCCCGTATGTTCAAAATTGTCGATGCCGATCTCCAGGCCGATGCGGATCTCGTCCGGCTTGTGGGCGTGGCCGACGACCTTGAGGCCTTGTTTGTGGGCTTCGTCCACCACGGCCTCGACTTCGGCGCGGTCCATGACGTCCTGATCGATCAGTTTCACCACGTCGACGCCCGCGCGGGCGAGGCGGCGGACCTTGGCCCGTCCGTCCTCCGGACTGTCCACGCCCCAGCGGAAAGCCTCCGTGCCGGGATAGGCCTTGTCTTGCAGGAAAGGGCCGGAAACGAAAAGGCGCGGCCCGGCGATCTCCCCGGTCTCGATGCGGCGCTTCACGGAAATGCTGTCGTCCAGCGGTGCGCCGAGATCGCGCGCCGACGTGACACCCGCGAGCAGCAGCTGCTCGGCGGAGGCGGGCATGATTTCGCTTCCCAGCCGGTCGATATAGGTCCGGTCCCAATGGGCGTAGTCGCTGTGCCCCGTCAGCATCAGGTGGGCGTGCATCTCCCAAAGCCCGGGCATGACCGTCATGGCCTCGGTCGAGATGACCTCGTAGCCCGGAGGGATGTCCAGCTGCCCTTCCGTGCCCATGGCCACGATCGTGTCGCCGTCCACCAGCACGACGGAATCGTAGAGCGGAGCGCCGCCCAGACCGTCCACCAGCGTGCCGCCGACCAGGGCCTTCTTGGCGGAGTAGACGCGGTCCGGCTTGTCGGCGGCGGTCTGCGCGAGTGCGGCGGGCGCGGCCGCCGTCACCAGCAAGGCTGCCGCCAGTCCGCGCACGGTTTTTACTAAAGCTGTCATGTCGTTCTCCCCTTGCGACCTTGCTAGAACCAAGCGGTCCGTTTCGCAAAGCGGAGAATTGCGCCGGCCAGCCCCGGCCATAGTGACGCAGGCGAAACGAAAAGCGGCCTGCGACCTTTTGGGCGGCTTATCGAAAATGTTGTGCTGCCGTAACGGTTTAGCTGATTCGTCCGACTTGCCCCCATTATCCACCGGATTTCTGCGCCCCTTGATTCGACAAATGGAATCGCGGCTTTAGGATTTCGTTAGGGAAACCCTACCACATCTAGTGCGTAGTAAGGCCGACACCACAAGCGCTTGCGATCATACCATCGCGGGGCGCACGAGACGCAAACGAGACGAGACAGACCATGGGCATCATCGAACCGATCGGCACATCCAGCTCCGGACTCCTGACGCCGAGCCTGACCTACAAGCCGTTCCGCTACCCGTGGGCGTACGAATTCTGGCGCCGCCAGCAGCAAATCCACTGGATGCCCGAAGAAGTGCCCCTCGGCGAGGACCTGAAGGACTGGACGACCAACCTGACGGACGTCGAGAAGAACCTGCTGACGCAGATCTTCCGCTTCTTCACGCAAAGCGATGTC
>CAYULR010000020.1:15989-18875 GCA_964445685.1 uncultured Algimonas sp. | reverse complement strand
GGTGCGGACATTGCCGACATGGAGTTTGCCGGTGGGACTGGGGGCGAAGCGGACACGGGTCATGAGCGCGGCCTATATAGAGTTGGGCGGCGTTTGGAACCTGTCATCTCTCCAACTTGGCGAACGGGCGGCTTCCGAGACGGTGCAGCCAAATCCGGTCAGTCGTCGAAACGGTCCCGGTACCTGTTCGTGATCGGATAACGGCGGTCCTTGCCGAAACTCCTAGCGCCGATTTTCACGCCCGGCGGAGCCTGCCTGCGTTTGTATTCGGCGATGTAGAGCAAGCGCTGGATGCGCGTGACGTCTTCGCGCGAATGGCCCCGGGCGACGATGTCCTCGACGCGCAGTTCCTGCTCGATCAGACCGCGCAGAATGTCGTCCAAAACCGGATAGTCGGGAAGGCTGTCGCTGTCCTTCTGGTCTTCGCGCAGTTCTGCACTAGGCGGCTTGTCGATGATGCGCTGCGGGATGGGCGTGTCGCCGCCGTGAAGGTCGTCCGGCGTATGCACATTGCGCCAGTTGCACAGGTCGAACACTTCGGTCTTGTAGAGGTCCTTGATCGGATTGTAGCCGCCGGACATGTCCCCGTAGATGGTCGCGTAACCGACCGCCATCTCGCTCTTGTTGCCCGTCGTCACCAGCATCGGGCCAAACTTGTTGCTGATCGCCATCAACGTCAGCCCGCGGATGCGCGACTGGATGTTCTCTTCCGTCGTGTCCGGTTCCAACCCGTCGAAGAGCGGGTCCAGCATCTGGGTGAAGGCGTCGCGCGCCGGACGGATCGGGATGATGTCGTAACGCACGCCGAGCCGCTCCGCACACGCCTTCGCATCCTCCAGACTGTCGGACGAGGTGTATTCGCTGGGCATCATCACGCACCAGACCCGGTCAGGACCAAGCGCATCCGTCGCGATGGCCGCGCAGATGGCGCTGTCCACGCCCCCCGACAGCCCGAGCACGATCTGTTTGAACCCGTTCTTGTTGACGTAGTCGCCAAGCCCGAGACAGCAGGCGCGCCAGTCGGCCTCCAGGCCAGACAGCTGCTCGGCCATGCCCGCGCAGACGCAGACCCAGCCGCCCTCTTGCTTCTCCCACTCGGCGATGTCGTAGTCTTCGACGAAGCTCTTGAGCGACTGCACGATGGTTCCGTCCGCCGCCATCGACCAGCTCGACCCGTCGAAGACGAGCTCGTCCTGACCGCCGACCTGATTGACGTAGACGAGCGGCAAGCCCTCATTGTGAACCTTCTCGCCCAGCGCGGCCGCGCGTTCCGCGTGGGCGGTGCGCCGCCAGGGCGAGCCGTTCGGCGAGAGCATGATCTCCGCACCCTTCTGGCCCAGATGCTCCGCCACGCCGGGCTGCCAGAGATCTTCGCAGATCGGAATGCCGAGCGTGATGCCCTTGAACTCGATTGGGTCCGGCAACGGCCCGCGCGCAAAGACGCGGACTTCGTCGAAGACGCCGTAATTAGGGAGATGGTGCTTCAGGCGGATATGCTTGACCGCGCCGTCCTCCATCCAGAGCCCGGCATTGTAGAGCGTGTCCTCGATCACCCAGGGTGACGTGGTCAGGAGCGCCGGGCCGCCTTCGGTCAGTTTGGCCAGACGTTCGCACGCTTTTCGGCAATCGTCCTGCACCGTGGGGCGCAGCACCAGGTCCTCCGGCGGATAACCGAGGATGACCAGTTCTGGGAAAACGACGATGTCGACGCCGTCCGCCTTGGCGCGGGCATAGCCTTCGGCGATCTTCGCCTCGTTCCCCCATACATCCCCGACCGTGGGGTTGAGCTGGCAAGAGGCGATACGGAGGCGCGACGTCATGCGCGCCCCTTAGTCTGTCGCGGCGCCGTTTCCTAGCTGTTCCGCCAGACTGCGCATCAAGGCGATGTTCAGGTTCATGCTGTGCGGCCCGACGGAGGTCGGCTCGGTGAACTCGCGGTCTGCGGCGTTCTTGGCGATGACGATGTTGTTCTCGGGACTGACATAGACATACTGGCCGTAGATGCCGACGGCGAAATAGTCCGTGCCGTCCGGGTCCGGGACCCACCATTGGTAGCCATAGCCGACATTGCGGTCCGACAAGGCGGGTGCGCTATGCTTCGTGGATGCCGCCGCCCAGTCTGCGGGAATAAGCTGTTCGCCGTTCCACTCGCCACCTTGAAGAAAGAGCTGCCCGAACTTGGCGTAGTCGCGTGTCGTCAGGTTCAACCCGCCGAGCGCGAAGGCGACGCCCTCCCCGTCCGTCAGGTAGTAAGGTGTCTGGCGAAAGCCGAGCGGGCCGTACGACTCTTCCCACATGTCGTGGATCGAACGGTCCGTCGCGTTGCGAAGCGCCCAGGCCGCGACATGCGTGTCCATCGACACATACTGCCAGTCCGTGCCGGGCTCGAACTGGCGCTCCGTCAGCGTCGTCGTGTAGTCGTCCAGCGAACCGCCCAGCGCGATGGTCCGGCCCATCTTGTTGATGTCCGAAGACTGGTCGAGATAGTTCTCATTATAGCGGATGCCGCTGCTCATGTTCAGGATGTTGCGCAAGGACGCCCCGTCATAGGCGGTCCCGGCCAGCTCCGGCACATAGTCCGTGACCGGGTCGTCCAAGCTGGCGATTTCGCCCGACGCAAGCGCATTGCCGTACAGGCCTGACATGAAGGATTTGGCGACCGACCAGCTGATCCGGCGGTCGTCCGGTCCCGTGCCGTCATAATAGGCTTCGTGGATGATCTCGCCATCACGCAGGACGACCAGCGCCGTCGTATCCAGCTCGTCCAGAATGGCATCCGTGCTCTGTTGCGTGCCGCCGATGTCGACCGTTTCCGGAAGCGGACGGCTTTCGCCCGTCAGGTCGTCGCGGATCGGCACGTCCAGTTCGCGGACCAGGAACGCCCGG
>CAYULR010000020.1:12056-15979 GCA_964445685.1 uncultured Algimonas sp. | reverse complement strand
AGAAGTTGCCGACGATCTTGTCCGCGTCGAACATGATGTTGACGACCAGCAGCCGGTCGACGTCATCCTTCTTAGCGACGTAGCCGACGCAGGCCACGACCAGCAGCGCGGCCGCAATGCCCAGCAATATCTTGAATAAGCGGTTCATGGTGTCCCCTCGATCTGCGAGGCCACTCTGACGGCGGCCATCCCGTCCTGTCCTGTGGCGAGAGGCGGGTCCCCGTCAAGGCAGGCCCGCACGAAGCGGTCGAAGGCCTCGCCGAGGCTGTCGGCGACTTCGGGCCGCTCCCCGAACGCCTCGTTCAACTGGAACAGCGTGTCGTGGCGCAACGTCTTGCGCCCGAAGTCGATCTCCACGGTCCCGTCTTCGTAGCGCAAAGTCCAACGCCGCTCGGGCTCCGAATAGCGGGCGGCGGACACACGCGCCGTCATCGGACCGAAGCCCAGCTCCGCGCTGACATGGTCATAGTGGTCCGATTGGATGGCCTTCGCCGCTTCTAGGTTTGTCCAGTCCGGCTGCCCATAAAGCATCAGGAGCAGATCGAGATCGTGGATCATCAGGTCGTAGATGACGCTCGCATCCAGATTGCGCGTCGCTGGCCCCGTATGCCGGATCACGGCGATCTCATGAGGTCTTGCTTCGATGCGGTCCAACCCGATGGCGCGGAGTACCACCCGTTCCTGGTGGCCGACCTGCAAGACACGGTCACGGCCGGACGCCTCGGCAACGAGCCGTTCGGCATCTTCGAGGCGGGTCGCCAGCGGCTTCTCGACCAGCAGGTGGCAATCCGCTTCGAGCGCCTTCAAAGCTGCGTCGAAATGAACCGTGGCCGGAAGGGCGACGATCACCGCGTCGGAAGCCTCGAACAGTGCGTCGAGGCTGTCGAAGACAGGCACAGCGTGCGCGCTCGCAAGCGTCTGCGCCTTGGCCGCGTCCCGGTCGTGCAGGCCGACGAACGAGGCCCGCTCATGCGCGGAAATCTTGTTGGCGTGGTAGGTCGCAAACGCTCCGG
Source organism: uncultured Algimonas sp. (assembly GCA_964445685.1). Taxonomy (GTDB): domain Bacteria; phylum Pseudomonadota; class Alphaproteobacteria; order Caulobacterales; family Maricaulaceae; genus Litorimonas. The sequence continues at coordinate 14,966 of CAYULR010000020.1, read as the reverse complement.
CACCCGCCAGTCCGACTCTTAAAAGGGAAGACATGACCGCGTCTTAGGGGTCGTGGCGGAGCGGGCAAGGCGATTCCATATCGGAAGCGATTCGGCCTTTCCGGCACGGATTCGGCGCTAGAAGCCGCCTCAGACAGGCAACTTGAAGCGGTTTTTCGTCTTATCCCACCCAAAATCGCCCATTTTACGGGCATTTCCGTGACACCGGGTCCGATATGACTACGGTCTTCACACCGACCTCGGACACGTCGTCGCGGGGAACCACATCGAAGGAGACAACGATGAACAAGAAAGATCTCGTCGCCAAACTGGCCGACCATCTCGACACCAGCCAGGCCGCCGCAGGCGACGCCGTGAACGGCGTTCTGGACATCATCACGGCCGAGCTGAAAGACGGCAACGAAGTGAACCTGCCGGGCTTCGGCAAGTTCATCGCCAAGCACCGCCCGTCGCGCGAAATGCGCAACCCGCAAACCGGCGAGAAGATGATGAGCAAGGCCAAGACCTCCGCTCAATTCAAGCCGAGCGTTGGCCTGAAGGATCTCTAGAAAACAGAATTTCTAGACGACTACCCTTGTAGTCGATAAGGCTTGGGCCGCTCCGGTAAAACGGGGCGGCCTTTTTGTTTGGAGTGTCCCATGAAACCCTTCGCCCTGCTCTGTATTCTCATCACCCTTTGGGCCAGCCCCTCTTTCGCCAGCGACGACAATGCGGAGATGACCGCCATTTTCGCGGCCGACCAAGACATCCGCAAACAGTTCACGCCCGACAAGATAAAAGACCCGGCCTTCATCAAGACGATGATCGAAGGCGACACGACACGCCGCGAGCGTACCGCCGAGCTGCTGGATGCGGGCGAGCTCACGACGGGAACCGACCTCTACCACGCGGCCTTCGTGTTCCAGCACGGCGGAACGGCGGAGTCCTACCTCCTCGCTCACGCACTGGCGACAGCGGCGATCGCCGAGGGCCACGAAGGCGCACCCTGGATCGCGGCGGCCACGCTCGACCGCTACCTGATCCATATCGGCCAGAGCCAGATCTACGGCACGCAAACGCGCTCCAGCGACGAACTCGGCGTGACGATGGAGCCCTACGACAAGGACCTTGTCTCCGACTCGCTGCGGGAGATGATGGGCGTCCCCGATCAGGCAACGCAGCTGGACCGGCTCGAAGCCCGCAAGACGGCGCGCTGAACGCCCAACACCGAACACTCGACACTGACGCATTCGTCCGACACAAGCCTTTCCCTAGGGAGGGCAAGCCATGGTCGATGTCGGCATAGGCGATCTGTTCGAGGACGGTTTCGGGTTCGGGTCCAAGACCGCAAAGACGATCAAGGACGCCGTCCTGCGTCCTCGGCGTTACTTCCTGGCGGCGCAGACGAAAGACTGGAACGGCTTCACGCCGTCCATCAGGGTCTACGTCACTCTGCTCGCGCTCTCATCCTACTTCCGCTATTTGTATATCGGCGAAGGGCAGCTCATGACTGAGCTCTATGTCGGTCAGTTCGAACAAGTGGTCGCGACGTTGAGCGAGCAAGACGCCCGCTGGAGCGTTGTCGATCCGAGAGCGCTGACCAATTCGGTTCTCGACCGGCTGTTTCTCTACACGCCGTTCGCGACCTTCGCTCTCTACACGATCTTCGGTCTTCTCTGGCGGGCCTATGCGGAACCCCTCAATGCCGCAGTGCGCGTCCGCTACATCTATGCCCTGTTGATTCCGGCGAACTTGCTCTTGCTGCTCGCAATCTTCCCCATGACCTTGCTGCCGTCGGCCTATGCAGGGTTCGTGTCGTTCGGGTCGCTGATCCTCACGGCCGGAGTGGTCGCAATCACGGCCTACCTCGGGGCGTACCCGGCTGAGGAGAGCGCGGGCGGGAAGTTCGGCCGCGCATTCACGTTAGGGATCGCCCTGGTCGTTGTTATGCTGGTGGCAACAATCGGCGCGCTGATGCTCGGCATCTTCGTGTCCATGGCGGAGGTCGCGGAGCAGTTTCCGCCACGGACAGGTTAGACGTCAGACAGCGATTTTCGCCCGTTCGCCCTTGCGGTAGCTATTCAGCTCTTCCGCCACCAGGAAGGCCAGCTCCAGCGCTTGGTCCGCGTTCAGGCGCGGATCGCAATGGGTGTGATAGCGCGACGACAGATCCTCTTCGCGCACCACGCGGGCCGAGCCGCCAATGCATTCGGTGACATTCTGGCCGGTCATCTCGAAATGAACCCCACCAGGCCAGCAGCCTTCGCTGTGCAGCACCTGCATGAAGGTGCGGACTTCCGACAGGATGTTATCGACCGGACGCGTCTTGTACCCGCTATCCGTCTTGATCGTGTTGCCGTGCATCGGATCGCAAGACCAGACGACGTGGCGGCCGGCGCGCTTGATGGCGCGGGCCAGCGTCGGCAGGCCCTTGGCGACCTTGTGGTGACCGTAGCGCGCGATGAGCGTCAGGCGGCCCGGTTCGTTGTCCGGGTTCAGAACGTCCGTCAGGCGGATCAGCTCGTCCGGGTCCAGCCCCTCCCCGATCTTCATGGCGATCGGGTTCTCGATACCCCGGAAGAATTCAACGTGCGCGTGGTCGAGCTGGCGGGTGCGGTTGCCGATCCACAGCATGTGCGCCGACGTGTCGTACCAGCGGCCCGACGTACTATCGATACGCGTCATCGCCTCTTCATAGCCCAGCAGCAGGCCTTCATGGGACGTGTAGTAGTCCGTGCGCGACATTTGCGGTGTGGATTCCGGTGTCATCCCGCAAGCCTGCATGAAGTCGAGCGCGTCCGTGATCGTGTCGCAAAGCTCCGCGTAACGCTGGCTGGCTTCGCTGTCTGACACGAAGCCCAGCGTCCATTTGTGGATGTTGCGAAGGTTCGCATAACCGCCCGTCGAGAAAGCGCGCAGCAGGTTCAGCGT
>CAYULR010000020.1:0-12046 GCA_964445685.1 uncultured Algimonas sp. | reverse complement strand
CGTCGCCGCAGACTGACTGTAGGCTTTCAGCAGTCGCTCGGGATCGGGCGTGCGTTCGGCCGGGTCGAAGGCCATGCCGTTAATGTTGTCACCGCGGTAGCTCGGCAGGGTCACGCCGTCGCGGACCTCGACCGGGGAGCTGCGGGGCTTCCCGAACTGCCCGGCGATGCGTCCGACCTTCACGACGGGTTGTCCGCCGCCATAGGTCAGCACGACCGCCATCTGCATCATCACACGGAACATGTCCCGCAGATTGTCCGGGTGGAACTCCTTGAAGCTCTCCGCGCAGTCACCGCCCTGCAACAGGAAGGCTTCGCCGCGCGATAGGGCGGCCAGGCGGTCCTTAAGGCGGCGCGCTTCGCCCGCGAAAACGAGCGGCGGGTACCCGCGCAACGTAGTCTCGACATCGGCCAGCGCTGCGGGCTCCGGATAGTCGTCCGGAATATGCAAGGCCGGTTTGGAGCGCCAGCTCGATGGGGTCCATTTTTGCATGATAGTGGTTTTCCGCAAAATATCGGCGCACCCCTGTGCCGCGCCGAAGCCTCACGTAGCAAAATCTTGCCCGCGCTCACAAGCGCGGATCACGGTCAATCACAGGGACGACCGGCCCGAAAGCCGGACCAGAGCTAGCCCGGCGCGTCGGTCTTGATCGTTTCCACGGCTTGCAGGCTCATGACGGGGCCGCTCTGCGTTTGTTGCATGGTGCCCATATCTGGCGTGGTCTTCGTGCTCTCTCCGCCCAATTCGATCCGGATCTGGTAAGCGCGCATGTCGCCCGAAGACCGGGGCGTGGCGTCGGCTTCGGCCAGGATGGACACAAACTGCGTGCCGCCGCTGGTGGGTCGGACGCTCAATCGCCATTGCGACGAAGACGGAACAGAGGCGTCGACCGTGTGCGACGCAGAGGCCGAGAGGACCTCCACACCGTCGGTTCCGCGCGCCTGCAACCGGATCGTGCCGTCCGTGTAGCTGTGATTCAAGGTCACGACGACATCGGTGAAGCGCCCGACTTCGAACTTGCCGTCCGCCTTGTGGCTGAAACTGACGGCCGCGCCGGGCTTGACCGTCTGGTAGTCGGACTGGCCGTGCGCATGGGCGTGATCGTGAGCGTGCTGCGTCTGCGCACGGGTTTCCGGCGCCGCCTGCGAGCAAGCGGCCAGAAGAGCTGTGCCCAGAAGCGCGGTCGAGAGTGCTTTGAATGTCATCGTCATGTCCCGCTCCTAGTCCAGTTCCATCGTGTAGCAGATGTCCAACCCGTCATCGTCGCTGTCCACGTTCTCGAACTCGAACGCATCGATGACGTAGGTCCCGGCCGTCAGGGTGATGGACTCCGTCTCCACGTTCACATCCGGCGAGTTGCCCCGGCCCACGAAGCGTCCTCGGTTCAGCACGTTGAAATCGGGGTCGGATCCGGCGGTCGGCGTTTCGGCTTCCATACGGAAGTTGACCGTGCGCGTAGACGGCAAGGTGAACTGGAAGAGGCCACGGTTGCCAAGGCGGTTGAAGGTGCCGAATTCGTCCTCGCTGCAGAAACGTTGCGCCGGGCCGCCGACCTCCAGCGTCTTGAAGACGGGCAGAACGAAAGGCAGCGTGCCGTCATTCGTCTCACCCGCGCCCGTGTCGCCATGGCCGTTGATGTCGCGCTGCGTCAGCAGGTCTTCGAACGCGGCGGCGTCGCTGCCCAGTTCCGGGGTCAGCGCATTGGCGAAGGAGAAGATGCTCGTGAGCGAGTCTACGTTGCGGTACGCATCGGAGATGAAGGCGCGGTAGACCGGGCCGAGACCGTCGGAGATGGTGTCGAGGCCGTCATCCGCATTGTCCATCACGTCATACAGAATGGACTGCACGGAGCCTTCCACGAACCAGCCCTCTTCGCGCAGGTTCAACGTTTCGAGGCTGAAGCGGAAGTCGGTCGTCCCGCCGTCGAACGTGTCGGTGTAGACCACGCCGGAGATGATGCCGGACAGCGCATTGCCCCAGCCCTCGCCGAACGCGACCCGCATATCCAGCGAGTTGGACAGGGAGTGCTGCCCGCCGAGCGAGTCGGCGCGGGCGAAGACATTCTCGAAATAGTGGCCCCACTCGTGGGAGACGACGTGTTCGTCATACTCGTCCGCATCGCTGTCGATCGCGCCGAGGATGAAGATGGACGGTGTCGCGCCGGTGCGGGAACGGAAGAAGGACGATCCGATGTCGCCCGCGTCGAAGTTGGCCGAGCCCGTATTGTTGGCCGGGTTCCAGAAGACGTCGAGCTTCGGGAAGTCGATGTCGGCATCCACGGCCCGGAAGGCTTCGGTGGTCTCGAACATGGTGTCTAGGATCGCGAAAGGCCCGGCGGCGCGGGGCTCCGTGAATGCCGCGCCGGTCCAGCCGGAAGCCGCGCGCAGGTCGCGCGTCTGGTTGGCCGTCCCGGAATCCGTCAATTCGCCGTCCAGCACGTAGAGCGCATTGCCGTTGACGTTGTCCATGACGGCGAGGTCGATCTCGGATGGTCCGGTCGTGCGCAGCAGACGCGCGGAGACACGGATGCGCACATCCTCCTCGGCATCGACCCCCACGGAATAGTCGCCGTCAAGATCGGTCGATGTAGTCGCCAGAACGGTCCCATCGCCTGCAAGCGCTTCCACCAGCGCGCCACGGATCGGCTCTTCGCGGATGTTGTCGAAGTCGAGGCCACTGCGCAGCGTCGGCCCGCGCGGGATGCGGTCGAAGGTCGCCGTGCCCGAAATCGTGACCGTCCCTGTGGCCGGAGGCGGTGGGGGCGGCGGAGGCGGAGGGGGTGGCGTGACCACAGGCGGTACGACTGGCGCGCTCGGGGCACTGCTGCCTCCACCGCCGCCGCCACAGGCCGCCAGCGCAAGAGCGGCGGAGCCGAGCATCAGAAACTTAATGTGTGTTCGAGCGATCATAGAGATTCGCTACCACGCACCACGCGCTCGAACCAGACATGTGACTGTGTTGTGACGGAATCGTTAGACGCCGTTACCCTGCGTTCATCCTGGGCCTAGCGCGGCTCTGGAAGCCTGACTGGCACGGCCTTCAGGGGCGCTTCGCGTTCCGCCGTGGCGAACAAGACGGCGTCTGGGCGCTCCGCAAGGACGTCATCCAACGTCACATCGAAAAGGTGCGCGCCGTGATGCAGGCGCACGATTTCGCTGTAGGAGCCGCGCAGGTGAAGGATCACCGCATCGCTGAAACTGTCCCCGACGACGACGAGCCGCCCTTGCGGAGCACCGGGCAGGCCGCGCATCCGCCAGGTCCTGAACTGCCCGGCCTTCGGGCCATCCGCATCGTCCGTCACCACGAAGCCGGCCTGCGCGGGCGGGTCGGGCATGGCAACATGGACAGGCTCCATCGTCTCGGTCTGACCAGCCATGGCTTCGAGGTCACGCAGTCCGGTGTTGGGCAAGGACCGCGCGGGCTCCGGGACGTAGCGCGGCCTCGCACTGTTCGGGTCGAGCACATCCAGAACCGCCATGGCGAACTCGTATGTGCCCTCCACCGTCCAATGCGTGTCACGGTGCCAGTAGACCAGCTCCCCCCGCGCCTTCGCCGCCTTCAGGTAGGGCTCCGCATCGACGAGCTTGGCGGCCCCCGCCTCCGGGTGGGAATGAAGGCGAGTCCGGAAGCGGCGCGCCCCTTCGTCCCAATCATCCGGCAGGAGCTCCGGGTAGAGACGCGCCTTGTCTACGCCGACATAGGCGGCGAAAGGAATGCCGCGCGTTTCCAAGGCTTCGCTCAGGCCCACCAGGCCGCTCATCCAGCGCTCCACATCGGCGTCTTTCCACGTCCCCTCGCCTTCGAATTCGTCGCGCGCGCGGGTGTTGTTGAGAAACAGCCATCCGTCCTTGCCCGTCACGACGAGCGGCGGGTCTTCGCCGAGATTGTCGCGCACCTTCCTCGCAAGGCGGATGAAGCTCATCCGAGCGCCGAAATTGTCTTCGAAGTAGCGATCCAGTTCCGACGTGTAGGCCCGCACGTCGCGTTGGAAGGCGGGCAGCGTTGCCAGCGTGCGCTTCTCGGTTTCGCTCACGCCTGCCCCGCCCCGGACCGCGCCCAGGGCAAAGCCCGCCAAGGGAACCAGGAAGAGCGCGATGAGAGCCAGAGCGGCGATATTGCGGATCGGACGGCTCATCTCAGAACCGGAAATACAGGAATGGCTGGTGCGTCGTCGAGGCCACGGCCGCAAAACAGATCGCGGCGAGGACCAGCACGGCGGACCAAGAAAGAGCAGTGGAGACAGTCCCGGACGACGGCAAACGCTTCACCCATCCGTCCCAGGCGAGCCGCGCTCCGACTATCTTGGCGTTGGCGGCGGTGGGCGGCACGGCGAGGGACGCCTCCCTGGCACCGTCCGGAACCAACGCAGCCCAATATCCCAGCGCATGGGCGAGGCTGTCCGCGCGGAACAACACCCATCCGAGCGCCACGAACAGGACGGTGTAGGCCACGCCGACAACCCTCGGCACGGACGGAAATCCTGCTTTCTCTCCAACCCGCTCCATCACTAGGAACGCTCCGTGCCAAAGGCCCCAGAAAAGAAAGGTCCAGGCCGCCCCGTGCCATAATCCGCAGAGGACGAAGACGATGACGAGATTGCGGTAGGTCTTCGCCTCGCCCGCGCGCGACCCGCCCAGCGGGATGTAGAGATAGTCTCGGAACCAGCGCGACAGGGTCATGTGCCAACGCCGCCAGAACTCGCGGAAGCTCGCCGCGCTGTAGGGGTGTTCGAAGTTGCGCGGCAGCTCGAACCCGAACACCCGGCCCAGCCCGATCGCCATGTTGGAGTAGCCTGCGAAGTCGTAGTAGATCTGCATCGTGAAAGCCGCCAGGCCGATCCAAGCTCCGCCCGCGCCCAGCGTCGCTGGGTCCGCGCCGAACGCCCCGTCCGCGACGCCCGCAACCGTGTCAGCGATCAGGACCTTCTGTGCCAGGCCCAGAACGAACAGCTTCGCCCCGTCGCAGAACCGGTCCCAGCTTTCGCGCCGCTCCACGATCTGGGCGCGGACCTCGTCCCACCGCACGATGGGTCCGGCGATCAGCTGCGGGAACATGCTGATATAGAGGCCTGTGCGAAGCGGGTTCGCGGCGGGCTTGGAGCCTCGCGCCACATCGATCAGAAGGCTGATCGCCTGGAACGTGAAAAACGAGATGCCGAGCGGCAGGCGGAGTTCCATGCGCGGCAGGCCCAGCGTTTCCGTGACAAGGCCGAGATATTTGTAGGCGATCAGAAGGACGAGGTTCGCCGCGATGCCGATCGCCAGCCAAGGCCGCGCCGTCGTCGCGATGCGGTGCGACAGCCAATGGTTCATCCCGATTGAGACCAACAGCAGGGCAAGCCCTGCCCCCTCGCCCCAGGCATAGAAGAACAGGCTGGCCGCAAGCAGGACCACGTTCCGTGCGCTGCGTTCCCGCAGCAGGAAATACGCCGCCACGACGAGTGGCAGGAAGAAGAACAGGAATGTGATGGATGCGAAGTTCATGTCCCCGTCCGCGCCATAACAGCCCGAACCGAACGGGCAAGAGCTATAGGATCATCGCCCGGATTGCGTAGGCGACGACCGTCACGGTCGTGACCCCGGCCAACCAAAGCCCCACGAACCACCCGGCCCGCCGCCACCAGGACCGCTCGGCCATCAGTGGTAGCCCTCGTCCGGAGATGTCTTCCCTCGGAAGACCCAGTAAGCATAGGCCGTGTAGCCGAGGATCAGCGGGAGCAGCACGAGCGCGCCGACGAACATGAAGATCTGCGAATTGTAAGGCGTCGCGGCGTCCAGGATCGTCACGTCCGGCGGGATCAGGTCCGGGAAGATGGAGATTCCCAGCCCGACAAAACACAGCGCGAACAGGGCAAGCGCCAGCAGGAACGGCCTGTACTCGTGATGGTGTAGGTGGAGCGACCGGAACATCAGCACGGCGATGAGCAGGACTGCCACGGGTACGGGCGCAGTTAGCAATAGACCGGGCATTTCGAACCAGCGGTCATAGTAGACGCTGTCGAGGAAAGGCGTCGCCACGCTCACGGCGGCGATGAACAGCAGCGTTCCCACGCCGAACAGCCACGCAAGACTGCGCGCGCGCGACTGCACCTTGCCTTCGGTCTTCATGATCAGCCAGGTCGCGCCGAGCAGCGCATAGCCGACCACGACCGCCGCCCCGCACAGGAGCGAGAACGGCGTCAGCCAGTCCCACCAGCCGCCTGCATAGGCGCGGTCAGCGACCGTGACGCCCTGCACCAGCGCCCCGAGCGCGATGCCCTGCGAGAACGCCGCGACGATCGACCCACCGATGAAGGCCAAGTCCCAGTATTTCAGCCAGCGTTCCGTGCGCCAGCGGAACTCGAACGCGACCCCCCGGAAAACGAGCGCCAGCAGCATGGCTATGATGGGCGCGTAGAGCGCGGGCATGAGGATGCCGTAGGCCATGGGGAACGCCGCGAAGAGGCCTCCGCCCCCCAGCACGAGCCAGGTCTCGTTCCCGTCCCAGACCGGCGCGACCGTGTTCATAAGGAGGTCGCGGTCTTTCCGGACCGGAAAGAAGGGATAGAGAATGCCCAGACCGAGGTCGAACCCGTCGAGAACGACGTAGATGAAAACGGCCAGCGCGAGAAGGAACGCCCAGGAATAGGCCAGCCAGGGGACGATTTCCATGGTGCTACGCCCCCTCTTCCGTGCCGTCCGGGGAGGTGCGTTTGCGCGCGATCCCCTCGTCGGATGTCTTGGCCTGTGTCTGCTGCGCGGGCGTCGTTCCGGCCGTGCGTGTCGGACCGTCCGCATCGGACAGCGGCGCCTCGCCCAGATGCGGGCCCGCGCTCATCAGGCGCAGAATGTAGAAGATGCCCGCGCCGAAGACGAAGAAGTAGACGATGATGAAGGCCAACAGGGATGTGCCCACGGCAGGCGCGTCCAACGGGCTCGCGCTCTCGCTTGTGCGCATCAGGCCATAGACCGTGTAGGGCTGCCGCCCGACTTCCGTCGTGATCCAACCCGCCAGCACGGCGACCAGACCGCTGGGACCCATGACGAGCGCAGCGCGGTGCAACCAGCGGTCCTCGTAAAGCCTTCCCCGGAACCGCGCCCAGAGCGACCAGAGGCCGACTCCGAGCATGAGGAAGCCCAGCCCGACCATGATGCGGAACGACCAGAAGACGATGGCGACGGGCGGACGGTCTTCCTTCGGAATGGTCTTCAGCCCTTTCATCGGGGCTTTCATGTCGTGTTCGAGGATCAGCGAGCTCAGGCCCGGGATGCCTATGGCGTAGTCGAGCCGTTCCTCTTCGTCGTTCGGGATGCCGAACAGGTAGAGCGGCGCGCCTTCGTCGTAATTGTCGTAATGGCCCTCCATGGCCATGATCTTCTGCGGCTGGTGCTCCTTGGTGTTCAGACCGTGGAGGTCGCCCAGGACGATCTGCAGCGGCGCGACGATGGCCGCCATCCACATCGCCATGGAGAACATGGTCCGCACGCCTTCGTGGCGGCGTTGGTGGTCGCTGTTGCGCAGCAGGTGCAACGCGCCGACCCCGCCGACGATGAAGGCGGTCGTCAGATACGCTGCCGTCAGCGTATGGGCGAGACGGTAGGGGAAGCTGGGGTTGAAGATAATCTCCAGCCAGTTGACCGGGACGAACTGTCCGTTCTCAGCAATCGCGTAGCCCTGCGGCGTGTGCATCCAACTGTTCACCGACAGGATCCAGGTCGCCGACAGCGCCGTGCCGAAGGCAACCAGCACACAGGCCGCCATATGCAGGCCGGGACCAACGCGGCTGCGCCCGAACAGCATAATGCCGAGGAAGCCCGCTTCGAGGAAGAAGGCCGTCAGCACCTCGTAGGCCATGAGCGGCCCGATGACGGGTCCGGCGCGGTCGGAGAAGACCGACCAGTTCGTCCCGAACTGGTAGCTCATCGTGATCCCGCTCACCACGCCCATGGCGAAGCTGATGGCGAAGATTTTCACCCAGAAATTGAAGAGGTTGAGATAGCGGCTCTCACCCGTCTTCAGGAACAACCCATTCAGCACCGCCAGATAACTGGCGAGGCCGATGGTGAAGGCCGGGAAGATGAAGTGGAACGCGACCGTAAAAGCGAACTGGATACGCGCCAGCAAGACGGCATCCCATCCTTCGAACAACAGAACCATAGCCGACCCCTTCAGATCATCTACCGCTCTCGCTAGACCTTAACATGAAGCATGGATAGGCCGGGCGGGGGCATCTGCCCTGCAATGATGCAGGGCTTAACCCGTGTTGCGCCACTACTCCAAACGGTCCCCGCTCTTGTCGAGGCGGACGACGTCGCCGAGACCCGCTTCGGCCGCGAACCGCTCGACTTCCGCCAGCTGCGTCGCGGCGTCGCCGACGATCAGATAGACCATCTTGTCCTCGGCGAAATACTCGCGCGCCACGCGCTGGAACTCCTCCGGTGTCATGTCGAGCAGCTGTTTCTGCTCATCCTCGACATAGCGGTCCGACAGGCCCAACGCGCCGATATTGGCAACGGTGCCAAGCTTCGCGCCCAGGCTTTCGAACGCACGCGCCGACGACTTCACGATCTTCTGCTGCGTGGCTTCGGCGGCGTCCGCCGTGAGCGTGTCCGGATATCCGATCAGCATCTCCCGGATGGTCTCCAGCGATGGCCGCGTGGCGTTGGCGCGGACGCTCGTGCCGATGGTGAACGGACGTTCGACCGTGTTGCGTGGAATGTTCGAGTAGGCCCCGTACGTGTAGCCTTTCTCGATGCGTAAGGTCTGCGCGAGGTCGCCCGCGATCCCGCCGCCCAACTTTTCATTGGCGAAGCGGATCTTCACGAAGTCAGGGTCGGATGTGTCGGGCACCAGCGTCCCGATGCGCAGGACGGATTGCTTTGCGTCCGGCATGTCCACGAAGAAGACGCGGTCTTCGCCGGCTGCACCGTCGATCTCCGCATCACGTGCTGGGGCGTCGCCCGGTTCGATCAGGTCCGCCAGCCGCGCTAAGGCGTTGACTGCGTCGGCCTCGTCCACCGACCCGGCGATATTTAGGCGTGCGGGTGCGGTCAGGAAACTGGCATGGGCCGCTTGCAGGTCGGCCAGGCCCAGACCCTCGATCGTCTCCGTCGTTCCGGTCGCCACACGGCCGAACGGATGGTCCGCGCCGTAGATCAGTTCGTTGAACACACTCGCCGCGATGGCGTTGGCGTTGGCTTCGCGGCCTTTGATGCCCGTCAGACGCGCTGACTTCACCCGGTCGAACGCGTCGTCCGTGAAGCGCGGGCTGCCGAGCAGCTCTTCGATCAGGGCGACCGTCTCGTCCAGATTGCGCGACAGGCTCGTGCCCCGGATCGTCAGCGCGTCGGCGCTGGCGAAAGCCGTGATGCCAGAGCCCAACAGGCCCACCGCCTGTTCCCACTCCGCCGCGCTGCGGTCCGCCGTGCCTTCGTTCATCAAGTCGGCCAGCAGCGACAAGCGGCCGTTCTGACCCGCCTCTTCAGCCCAACGCCCGCCGGGCAGGACCAGTTCGAACTGGACCAACGGGATTTCCGCGCTCTCGATGCCGCGCAGCACCACGCCATTGTCGTAGGTATGCGTCCACACATCCGGCATCGTCAGCAAGGGCAACTCGCCGAAGTCGGGCTCTGACCGATCATGCTCCGTCTCGGTCCGCTCATAGGTGGCGATGGCCCCGGCAGAGACGGACTCGTTGGCATTGCCCGCCGTGACTTCCTCGATCCAGACGGTCGCCAGCTCGCTGCCCGACACGGCCAGATCGATTTGGCCTTCCGGCACGAAGCTGGTCACGATGCGCGGCTTGTCCTTGATGTAGCGGTCATAGACGTCGCGGACCTGCTCAACCGTAACCGCGCGGATCGCGTCGGCACTGGCGATTGGATAGGCCGGATCGCCGTAGAGCTCATTGTTCTGCGCGAACGCATTGGCCTTGCCCAGCGCGGTGGAGAGACCGCCATAGAGCTGCGTCTCCTGCTCGGCCTTGATGCGTTGCAGCGTCGGCTCGCTGATGTCGTTGGCCTCGAAGGTCGCCATGGCGGTCTCGATTGCGCTCATCACATCGTCCAGGTCCGTTCCCGCCTTGCCGCGGATGCGCATCGTAAAGGTCCCGGCGAGTTCGCTGGACCGGTTGAAGGCGGACACGGACGGGGCGAGCTTCGCCTCTTCCACGACTTCGACATAGAGCGGCGACGACTTGCTGCCGCCCAGCAACTGCCCCAGCACGGACAGCGCGGTGCTATCGTCGTTCGACGCATCCACGGTCGGCCAGGTCAGGCGCAATTCCGGCAGGGTCGCGAAATCGTCTTCGAAGTAGAGCGACTTGGACTCCTCCAAGGTGACAGGGCGCGGTTCCGGTGCGGGAATGTCGCGGCCGCGCGGGATCTCGCCGAACCAGAGCTTCACCTTCTCCTTCGTCTCTTCGATGTCGATGTCGCCGACAATGGCGAGGGTCGCATTGTTGGGGCCGTACCAGTCGTCGTAGAATTCGCGCACATCCTCCAACGTCGCGGCCTGCAAATCCGGCAGCGACCCAATGACGGGCCAGTTATACGGATGGTCTTCGGGGTAGAGCGCCTTAAGGATGACTTCGTTCGTGTAGCCGTAGGCGACATTGTCGACGCGCTGGCGCTTCTCGTTCTTCACCACCTGTTTTTCACGCTCCAGCGCGGCAGTCGTGACGGTGTTGATCATGTAGCCAAGGCGGTCGGAGTCGATCCAGAGGATCTTGTCGAACGCGTCCTTGGGCACGACCTCGTAATAGATCGTCCCATCCGTCCAGGTCCCGCCATTGCGCGACCCGCCCCATTTCGGGATCTGCCCCCGGTTCCAGCCGCGCGGCACATTCTCTGAGTCGTTGAAGGCCATATGCTCGAAGAAGTGCGCGAAGCCCGTCCGGCCCGGCTTCTCCCGGCTTGAGCCGACATGCACAACGGTGGAGACGGCGACGATAGGATCGGAGGCGTCGCGCTGCAGGATGACTTCCAGGCCGTTGTCCAGCGTGAACGCCTCGTAGTCGAGCGTGAACTCCGGCGCGGTTGCCGTGGCGTCGGCCGTGGCCATCGCGGCCCCATTGGTGTCGGTTGTCACAGTCTCTCCAGCGCAGGCGGCGAGAGCCAGTGCGGCCACGCCAGCCAGTAGAATCCGTTTCGCGGTCATGTCGTTCCCCTGAGTGTTTTTACGGTCGTCTTGCGGTCACATCTCGCTTAAGAGGCAACCGAGTGCAACCTGCCGAAAAGAATCCATTTTCTTTTGCCTGCAGACCTTGCGACCGCTCCCCCACCTTCATACATGCCCGGCGTTGGCACTCTCGCTGTGGGAGTGCCAAGACATGAAATCCAACCTAATTTGAGAGAGAAGACGCAATGAAGTTTCGTCCCCTCCACGACCGCGTGGTCGTCGAACGTGTCGAAGAAGACACGAAGACCGCCGGCGGCATCATCATCCCCGACACGGCCACCGAAAAGCCGTCCGAAGGCACCATCGTCGCTGTCGGCAACGGCACGAAGAACGATGACGGCTCCACCAACGCCCTGGACGTCAAGGTCGGCGACCGCGTCCTGTTCGGTAAATGGGGCGGCACGGAAGTCAAGATCGACGGCAAAGACCTGCTGATCATGAAAGAGTCCGACATCATGGGCGTGATTGGTTAAGCGCACACGCAACCAATTCCTTTGAAACCGCTCATCCCGGCCCAGGAGCGTCAGCGACGCCGAGCCGGGACCCCAATCAAGACAACCCTACTTTAACTGGAGACCTTAAATGGCTGCCAAAGAAGTCAAATTCGGCTCGGACGCGCGCGACAAGATGCTGGAAGGCGTCGACATCCTCGCCAATGCCGTGAAAACCACCCTCGGCCCGAAAGGCCGCAACGTCGTCATCGAGAAATCGTTCGGCGCCCCCCGCACGACCAAGGACGGCGTTTCCGTCGCCAAGGAAATCGAGCTGGAAGACAAGTACCAGAACCTTGGCGCACAGATGCTGCGCGAAGTCGCTTCCAAGACCAACGACAAGGCCGGTGACGGCACAACAACGGCGACAGTCCTCGCCCAAGCCATCGTCCGCGAAG
>CAYULR010000019.1:11035-19193 GCA_964445685.1 uncultured Algimonas sp. | reverse complement strand
GGTCTATGAAGGGCGGTCGTCGGAAGCGGTCTGTCGGGGCAATCTTTCAGCCAGTTCGCCGGGTGAGACGAAAGTCACGCGGCGGCGTACGCGACTCTCGCGCATAGCCATTCCGGTTGCGCGCACCCTACACGGGAGTGCGCTATAATCAAGCGGTGCAAATGACGTGCCGAACAGCGCCGTCACAGCCTAAACCGCTAGCGATATTTATAGGGACGGTCGTCATCCGCGACAGGGCTGTAGCGGTCCCGCAGCGCCGTCATGCGCGACTCGAGCGAGATCTCCCGGCCGTCCAGATACATGGCGATAGGAGCGGACGTGACCTCCAGCGGGTCGCCGTCCCAGACGACCATGCTGGCATCCGTGCCGACGCGGCGTTCACCCAGGTCCACGCCGAACCAGTCGGCGGGTGTCGTGGTGATCGCGCGCATGGCGGAAGCATAGGGCAGGCCCTGGCCGACCGCGTTACCTGCGTGTTGCGCAAGCGCTCCGGCCTTGACGGTGCCGAGGGAGGACATATTGGCGATGGCATACGACACGCCTGCCTCTTCCAGAACGATGATGTTGTCGAGCGTCGCATTCACGGAGTCGAAATTATCCGGAAGGTTTTCAAGGGGATCGACAATGACCTTGATGCCGTTTTCCGCCAGCTCGTCGGCGACGAGGTAGGCCTCTTCCGCGCCGACCAGCATGATGTCGAGTTCCGGGATGTCCTGCTTGATCTTGATGATCCGGAGCATGTCCGACGCCCGGCTGACGCTGATCATCAGGGGCATGTCGCCATTTGCCACGGCGCGGAAAGCCCGGGCGTCACGGCGCTGGAAGACGTCGCCTTCCACATGCTGGAGGTAGCTGCGGCGGGCATCGTCGAGGGCTCCGCGCAGTTGCTGGATCGCAGCCCCGCGTGAGCCGCCGGCCAATCCCGCTCCGGCCTGGCCGAGCGCCACGTGCATGAAGGCTTTCTCCGACAGGATGGAATTGTTGCCATTGTCGAGCTTCACCACCGTGCCGATACCGCCGAAGATGCGGTCTCCGTCGGGCTGCGTCACGACGGCGGCGAAAGCGATGCCGCGGCGGCGCGCATTCGCGATGTGCACTTCGCGCGGATTGTACGAGTCGGCGGCGAGGATGGAGGCCGAGAACAGCTCTGTCTCCGCCCGCGTGTCGTTCGTGGACTGCTCCCCGCCAATGTCGACGATGCCGAGCGTCGAATAGGGCGCGACGAGGCCGGGGCTGATCCAGGCGCCTGTGATGGTGCGGACACCGTTGGGCGCACGCAAGCGGGACCCCATGGCGGCGATACGGCCATCAACGATGCGCATGTCGACGGTACGGGTCTCGCCGCTATCTTCGATGAACGTCGCATCGTCGAGGAAGAGAGGATCGGCGAAAGCGGGCAGGGCGACAGCGGACGCGGCCGCTGCAATCAGTAGCGTGCGGATCATCGTTGCGTCTCCATGCGGGCGAGCTCGGTTCCAAGGCGGAAGTCGGATTGCGGTTTCAGGCCGGCCTCGCGGTCGAACATCAGGGCTCCGTCCATGTAGACCTGATCGGGCCGGGCGTAGGTCGAATAGGGATCGGCGCTCCAGATGATGACATCGGCGCGCTTGCCTGCTTCCAGGGTCCCGACTTCGTCCAGGATGCCCAGAGCCTTGGCCGGATTGGTGGACAGCCATGTCCAGGCTTCGTCACGCGAAATATCGAGGCCCGCACGGTTGCCATTGGCCCATGCCTTGGCGACTTCCTGGTTCAGGCGCTGGATGTTCTTGTCGTCGTCCGAGTGAATCATCGCACACGCTCCCGACGCATGGACGAAGGGGATGTTCTCCAAAATGCCGTCATAGGCTTCCATCTTGAAGCCGTACCAGTCGGCCCACATGGCGGAGCAGATGTCGTTCTCGGCCAGCAGATCGGCGATCTTGTAGCTTTCCACGGCGTGGTGGAACGTCGTGACCTTGTAGCCAAATTCCTTGGACAGATCGATGATCTGCGCCATCTCATCCGCGCGGTAGCAGTGCATGTTCACAAGGATGTCGCCGTTCAGCACGCCAGCGAGTGTTTCCAGTTGGATGTCGCGCGTCGGCTCGTCGCCGTCCTCGACCTTCTTCTTATACTCGGCCGCCTTGATCCAGCTATTGCGGTAGCCCGCCACATTGCCCATCCGCGAGCCGGGGCCGCCCCGGTTGCCGTAGACGCGCTTGGGGTTCTCGCCGCACGCCATCTTCAGCGTGTAGGGCGCATCGGGGAATTTCATCGCCTGGACCGTGCGGGCCGGCATGTTGCGCAACGTTACGCCGCGACCGCCGAACAGGTTGGCGGAACCGGGCAGGATGTGCAGCGTCGTCACGCCGCCCTGCAGCGCTTCTTCGAAGCCGGGGTCCTGTGGCCACACGCCGTGTTCTGCGTAGACTTCGGCCGTGACCGGGTTCGTCACTTCGTTGCCGTCGCCATGCGCACCGATGCTGGGCGTGGGATAGTTTCCGAGGTGGCTGTGAATGTCGATGATGCCCGGCGTCACGTAGCGGCCGCCTGCATCGACGATCTGCGCGTCGTCCGACGTCAGGTCCATTCCGATTTCCGAGACCTTGCCGTCCAGCATCAGGACGGAGTTGGCCGCCGTGGCCTCGCCCGTGCCGTCGATGATGCGTGCATTCGTGATCAGCACGGTTTCCGACGGCATCGGCGTGTAGGTGCTGGGGAAGGCGGTCGGGAGAACGAATCCGGTCTCTTCCGCCTCACTGCCGTCCGTGGCGGTGCAGCCTGCGACGATGGCTGCGGATAAGAATAGCGCACTTAGAGATCGTTTCATGAAAACGCCGTAAGCACGCTATTTAACCGCGCGCAAGTCGTCTAGAACCGTGCCTTAACATTCAGTGCGGCGCTCAACCGGTCGTGATACTCCGCCCGGCCGATCTCGATAGCGCCCAGCGTTGCGAGGTGAGGGGTCATGTACTGCGCGTCGAGCAGGGTGAAGCCCTGCGCCGTCAGGTGTTCGACCAGCATCATCAGGGCAAGCTTGGACGCATTCGTCCGGGTGGAAAACATGCTCTCCCCGAAATAGGCGCCGCCTTGCGTGACGCCGTAAAGGCCGCCGACCAGCTGCTCGCCCTCCCAGACTTCGACAGAATGAGCCTCACCACGCTCGTGCAGAACACTATAGAGCCATTCGATCCCGTAACTGATCCAGGTCTCCTCGCGAAGCTCCGCACAGGCGCGGATGATGCTGGAGAACGCCTTGTCGCGGGTCACGGTCAGCTCCGTGCGCCGCGCGAACTTCTGCATGGATTTGGACGGCTTGAAGGTCTCGAGCGGGATGATCGCGCGCTCCGGCGGATCCATCAGGTAGAAACCTTCGGATTCCCGGCTGTCCGCCATCGGGAAGACGCCGCGGCGGTAACACTCGATCAGATCGTCCGGGCCGAAGCCGCTCACCGCGAAGCGTTGCTCTTCAGCTTGGCTTTCAGCTTTCGCACGTCTTCGGCCCAGAGAAAGCCGAAGGAGACCGCACCGTCGCGTTCATGAACGGCGTGGTGGAGGCGGTGTGCCTGAACCAGGCGCTTCATGTATTTGCCCCGTGTCTTGACGAAGAACGGCCAGCGCTGATGAACCAGGCCGTCATGGACGAACGCGTAAAGCAGGCCGTAGATCGTCAGGCCCAGCGCCACGAACCAAAGCGGCGTCCACCAGAGCGAGCCGCCGATGAACAGTCCGGCGGCAATCACGGAAAACCATACGGCGTAGAGGTCGTTCTTCTCGAATGGGCCATGCGTTTCGCGGTGATGGCTTTCGTGCCAACCCCAGCCCGGGCCGTGCATGACGTATTTATGGATCGCCCAGGCAAAGACTTCCATGCCGATGATGGAAACGATCACGATCGCTGTCGCCAACCACGGATTCATGTCGAGCTCTCGAATTTGCGGGCCGGCAAGCGCCACCACGGTTCATGCGGGTAGAGGTGATGCTCGTGATGATAGCCGAAGTGGAAACAGGTCAGAAGCGACAGCCAACGCGGATAGTTGTTCGTCCGGGATCTGTGCTCATCCGGGAAATCTTCCGCGTGCCGATGAGTGAGATAAGTGCCGAAGTAGAAGAGCTGGACCGACGACAGGATGGCGGGAACGGCCCACATCACCAGCAGGTTCGGGTAGCTTGCGCCCAGCAGCATGTAGACGCCCCCGATCGCGCCCAGCACGACGATCTGCTTCCATGAAAAATAGCGCAGGAAGAAGGCCAGGTACCAAGGCCAGAAATCACGCGGGTTGTCGGCATTGAAGTCCGGGTCGTCCGCCGTGCCCGGCGTGGCATGATGCTGGTGGTGAGCGGTGCGCATCGCGTCCCAGTTGAAGCCGGCATACCAGAACAGGATGATACGGCCCGTCCAGTCGTTCAGCGCCTTGTTCTTGGGCGCAAGAGAGCCGTGCATTGTATCGTGCGCGACGATGAACAGGCCGGTGTAAAGCCAAAGCTGCAACAGGATTAGGCCTATCGTCGCCCACCACGGATTACCGATCTCGTGCACGAAGACGGCGTAGATATGCGCCACAATCCACGCAGCCGCCATCAGCCCGCCATAGACGGGGCCGAAGTTGCGGGGCGCGGATGTGGACGTGGAAGCGATGGCGAGACTCGTTTTGCGATGGGTTCGACTTAGCGAGCCTCTCGGGCGATTGAAACCGCCCAAGACGGCATGCCGCAGCGGTCAGAAGTCGCGCAGAAACGCAAACTGACGATCGATCAGACCCGCGACGAACTCCATATCGCTGAGCGAAGCCCGCCGGAGAGCCGCTTTTGCATTATCCAGATAGGTCAGGAGCATGGCTTTGGTTTCGCCCAGGTCACGTGTCGCCACCAAGGTCGTCTTGCCTTCGTCCCTGTTCGCGGTTTTCCCGCTGAGTTCAGGCGGTTGGAGGATATCCTTCACATCATCCAGCAGCTGGAAGGCCAAGCCGATCTGGCGCGAGAAGTCTTTCAGCGCCGCTCGCTGCGTGGCCGAGCTGTTTGACATGATGGCGGCGGCGTCTGCCGAGAAGTCGAACAATGCGCCTGTCTTCAACTGGTTCACGCGTTCGATTTCGGCCGTGCTGGCCTGTCCGGTATTGTCCAGATCGGCCATCTGCCCGGCGATCAGACCGCTGGATCCGACCGCATAGGAGAGCAGATCGCAAAGCTCGACGCGCTGCGGCGCGTCCAATGTCGTGGACCGCGCTATGACGCCGAAGGCCCGGTTCAGAAGCGCTGTCGCCGACAGGATGGCCGTGCTTTCGCCGAAAGCCACGTGTGTCGTCGGCTGGTTCCGGCGAAGATCCGCGTCATCCATGCAAGGCAGGTCGTCCAGGATCAGCGACGCCGCGTGCACCATTTCGACCGCGCAGCCGACTTCCATCGCGCCGCGCATGGCCGCCCCTGACAAGCCGCACCCTTGTGACAGAAGCAGCGTCAGCAGGGGGCGGAAGCGTTTGCCGGGGGAGAGCAGGGCATGGCGCTGCGCCTCATGCAGGCGTCTCGGCCATGTCGATTCTGCTGGGATAAGCTCTGCCAGACACTGGTCGACTTGCCCGCGCAGCGCCTGGATGCGGCTGTCGAGGTCGCCGTCCGTGGGAAAGTCCGTCACCGATGTTTCTGCGCTCATGCGGACCGCTTCGCACACGGGCAGGGGAGCTGGCTAGGCTTCCATCCTCTTTTCGTTGATGAGCTTCAGCAATTCCGCCGCGGCTTTGGCGTCGCACAGGGCGCGGTGATGCTGCGTCAGGTCGATTTCGAAATCCCGGCACAAGTTCTTCAGTGAGTAGGAGCGGTGCCCGGGATAGAGCCGCCGCATGGAGGCACAGGTGCAGATCTTGGGGTGGCGGAAGCGCTGGTCGATCATCTCGTACTCGGCGGAAATGAAGCCGTAGTCGAAGTTCACATTGTGCGCCGCGAAGATGGCGTCGCCCATGAACTCCCGGAAGCTTTCAGCGACTTCTACAAAACGGGGCGCGTCGGCGACCATCTCATGGGTGATACCTGTGATCCGCGTGATGTTGGCGGGGATAGAGCGTTGCGGGTTCAGCAGCGTCTGGAACTCGTCGACAACCTCTCCGCCAATCATCTTGACTGCGCCGATCTCCGTCAGCCTGTGCAGCCCCGGCCTTCCGCCGGTCGTCTCGACATCGACGACCACGTAGGGCTGGTCCGGATCGACGGCCCAGCCGACCTTGACGATCTGCACGGGGAAGCCCGCCGCCGTCAGCTGCCGCAGGCGTGTCAGCTGGTTGCGGCGCAGGCTGTCGCCCGCTGTCTTGATCTCTACGAAGCGCACGCGACCATCGTCGATTAGCATCAGATCCGGAAAGCCGTCCTTGGTTGCCCGCCAGTCCCGCGCCATGGCCCGGAGCAGTTGCGCCACACCGCCGCGCGGGGCGTGCACGATCAGGGCCTGGATGCGGTCCAACGACCGCGACCCCCAATGCACGAGCGCATTGTCCTCTCCGTAGTGCAGGCTGAGCGTCTTCAGCAGGTCGAGCATGACGGAGGAGGGTTGGTCGAGGCGGGCCAGGCGCCGCTCGATTTCCGGACTGTGGGTCGTGTAGAACTGACCCGCGCGCAGGATCTCCGGAAGGCGGCGCGACCGGCCGTCTTCCTGCAGCAGGTCCCAGAAAAGCAATCCGAACAGATTGCGCCACGGCACATTCTCCGTCCGGTAGGTCTCGATGCCCTTGGCCGTGAAATGACGCAGCGCGGCGCGTTCCGGCTGGTTCCTGTAGGCTTCGTCCAAGGTCAGGACGGTCGCCGTGCGCAGCAGGTCGGTGGTGGCGGATGTCCGTTTCTTGCGGAACTTGCGGGCGTAGAAGTCTTCGGCGAAGTTGGCTTCCTCGTCGGAGGCCGGGTTTTCGATCATCGCTTCCAAGCGCGTCTTGCACCAGGCCCGGTCTCCGTCTTCGTCGCGCGACCAGCGGATGCGGACCACCCGTTCGTTACAGAGCGGTGCGTCGCTATGGGCGTAGAGCGACAGGGCGGTTTCGGCTTCGCCGCGACGCTCCGACCAGCCACCCAGCTTTTGCAGCAACTTGTCCCGGTGACGGGCGGACCGGTCGCAGCAGGGCTCGGGCCAATCGGGGAGGGCGCGGCACAGCTCCAGCGCATCGTGTTCCGTGCCGTGTTTGAAAGCGTGCAACGCCTTGGCGTAGAAGAAGGCCGTTTTGGCGTCTTCCACCGTGTCGTAATCCGGCGTGCGGTCATCGTCTGGCAGGCGAACCAGACCCAGATCGCGGTGCGTCAGCACTTGCAGATTGTCTTCGATGCGACCGAAATAGAGAAAGAGAAGATATTGCAGCGTCTCGCGGCGTCCCTGCGCGACGTAGCGGTCCGGAATGTAGGCGTCGGCCGGATCGATGCGCTCGCTGGCGATGCCGACCAGCACGTCCTTCTTCCAGCTCTTCTTGAATTCCGTTTCGCAGAGCGTGTCGGCCATCAGCAGCGCGAGATCCGGTTTGGCCAGGCTCGACAGCCAATCGCGGAAGAGGGCAGGGCCGATCGATTCGGCGAAGTCCGCTTCGGCCAACCGGGCCCATTGCAGGCTCTGCTCTTCGATTTCGGCATATTCGAACTTGTCGCGGTCGAACACATATCCACGGCGGTTGGCCATGCGGACATAGGTCGCTTGGGCCGCGTCGGGCAGGGCTTCGAACTCCTTGAGAAAGCGGAGCTCTTCGCCGGACAGCAGGTCGAACGTCCGCGCGCGAACATCGCGCAGGAATGTCCTGAAATTGCTGAGATAGTAGAATTGCGGCAGGTCGCGCATCTTCCAGGCACGGCCGGACTGGGCACGTCGGAAGCGGCGTTGTTCGGCGCGGATATGCTCCTTGGAGCGCGCCACGCTCACGGCTTGTCCACCAACTTATCCACAGCGTTGTCCCCCGGTCCGTGCGCGTTTTGTTCGGCCTTCGTTCCCGAAAACCACAGCGGGACTCATCCGGTCAAGGGGGAAGGGTGCGTTCAGCCTGCGGAAAGGGTCTCCGCAAGTATGGCGTCGACGCCCTTGAAGACATCCTCGACGAACAGATCCGGCGCTTCCAACGCCCCGAAATGCCCGCCGCGCGGCATCTCCGACCAGTGGACGATGTTGGTGTAGCGCGCATCTGCCCAGCGTCGCGACGGCGCATTGATTTCTGCGGGATAG
>CAYULR010000019.1:2679-11025 GCA_964445685.1 uncultured Algimonas sp. | reverse complement strand
AATACAGCCGCGCCGAATAGGGCGCGCTGTTCGTGAACCAATAAATCCCGATCAGGTCCAGCAGGCGCTCCATGGGCACGCCGCCATACAGATTCTGCGCGTCATGACCGGTCCAGGCGTGAAATTTCTCCGCAATCCAGCACGCTTGGCCGAGCGGGCTGTCCGTCAGCGCATAGCCCAGCGGCTGCGGTCGTGAGGCTTGCTGGCGAAAGTACGCCATCTCGTAACGGCCCCAATCCTGCTGGCGTTTCATCTGGTCCGTTTCGCCTTGCGTGGGCTCGGCCAGGACCGTCTTGGGCGGTCGCGCGGACACCATGTTGATGTGCGCGCCAAGGCAGACATCTGGATGCCTGTGCGCCAGCAGCGCACTGACCTCGCTGCCCCAATCACCGCCTTGGGCGACGTAGCGCTCATAGCCCAGCCTCTGCATCAGCTCCGCCCAGGCATCTGCGATGCGCTCCAGACCCCAGCCCAGCGACCGCGGCGCGGTGCTGAAGCCGAAACCGGGCAGGGACGGAATGACGAGGTGGAAGCGCTCAGATAGCGCGTCCGCGACATCGAAGAACTCGACAATGCCACCTGGCCAACCATGGGTCAGGATAAGCGGAGTCGCGCCGTCCGGTCCGCGCACGTGCAGGAAATGGATGTCGACATCGCCGATATCGATCCGGTAGCTGCCGAGCGCAGCCATGCGCTCCAGGCAATCCGACATGTCATGCTCGGACAGTGCCACGCAGAGCTTGCGCGCTTCCGCGATAGGAAGACCTTGCGACCAATCGTCGACAAGCTCCGGGTCGGGCAGCCGCGTGCGCGACAGACGTTGCCGCAGGTCGTCAACGGCGGCCGGGCTGATGGTCGGGGCAAAGCGCTTCGGTTTGTTCATGCGCGCTTTTATGCCTAATCGGAGCGATTATGCGATAGGCATGTTGAGACGTGTGAAGGCGGGTCTGCGCGGAACGCGGTTTCTCATAATCATCATTATGCGACTTATAACCCGACCTACACCCTCACGTATACCTAAGTAAAACTCCATGCCTTAAGCGAGGTCGTGGACACGCCAGACTTCACGGCGAATAACATAAATAACATTATTATTCAGTCTGTTGAGGCGAAGACACAACAAATTCTCACGAAAACATCAGCCCTTATCCCAAATGGCACATTCGCAGGACCCTCCCCCTTTCATACGCGGCGCACAAGTCGACACACAGGTCGATCCGCTAACTTTTGCAGGGTCCAGAAATGAAAAACACACTCGTAGTGACGTCCGCCATCGGCGTCGCACTCTCTCTCGTAACAGCTGTTCCAGCGCTTGCGCTGAACGGTTCGGTCTCTTCGGCATCGCCGATTGCAGGAATTGGCTCGCAATGTGGGATCAGGGGCAACTTCAGCCTGATTGGGAACCAAACTGACCAAACCTCCGGCGGTACAGCGGTCGATAACTACCGCATCTTCATGGCGGAGTCTGCCACGAGCAGAACCCCTATCGGCTCCACGCAGGTCGGAGGCGTCACTGTCGGCACGACGTTCAACAGCAACCGTACTGTAAATCTCAGAGGCTCGAATATCACGGGTACTTCGCTTGCAGGCGCTGGTCCGAATGCCAGAATCTTCTACGTTGTCGAAAACGTTTCCGGCCCACAGAACAATCCCGTTGCAGGCAGCATCACGGCAACCTTCCCGGTCACGGTCCGACAGCTGCGTCAATCCGGCAGCAACGCCTGTGTGCAAGTTGCAAACGCTATCTCCCCGAACCGTCCGCCGAACACGAATGCAGGACCGGATCAGATGATCACGGCCACCGGCAATGCTCAGACTGTTACCCTGGACGGATCAGGCACGACCGAGCCTGACGGCGACCCAAACCTGTTCTACAACTGGACGCGCGTTTCTGGCCCCAACGTTACGCTTAACAATGCAACCACGGCAATGCCGTCGTTTACATACACGGCGACGACGGACACGACATTTGTCTTTCAGCTACGGGCAAATGACGGGCTACTCGGCGGGGCCTCGACTGACACCGTCACCATCACTTTCGATGCTGCAAACAATGCGCCGGTAGCAAGTGCTGGGCCGGACCAGTCACCCACTATCGCAGCTATTACGGCAAACTCGACGATTACGCTCGACGCTACGGGCTCCACCGATGCGGATCCTAACGATACGCTCACATACAGCTGGACACAGACAGCGGGCGGCAATGTCGGTTTATCGGGTGCAAGCACGGCGCAGCCGACATTCACGGCGGTTCCCGGTGCGCAGGCTCAAACACTGACCTTCGAAGTGACCGTCAGTGACGGAACAGTGTCCGATACAGATACGGTCGACATCACGATCCCAGCGCAGTCGGTCGGCAACACTGCGCCGACAGCTAATGCAGGCCCTGATCAGTCTCCTACATTGGCAGCAATTCAGGCCAACTCGACAATTATGCTGGATGCTTCCGCGTCATCCGACCCTGATCCAAATACGACGCTGACATATTCCTGGACGGCTCCTGCCGGAGTGACATTGTCTTCTAATACAGCTGTCATGCCGACTTTCACAGCTACTCCAACTGGTCAGGCTCAAACCCTGAATTTCAGTCTGACAGTCAGCGATGGTACTTTGAGCTCGACTGACAGCGTGAGGGTTACAATCCCTGCACAGGGCGTCGCAGTTAACAATCCACCTGTTGCAAATGCCGGGCCTGATTCTTCAGCTGTCATCAACGGTGCACGCACAAGCGCTTCTGGAATCTTGAATGCAAATGCTTCGTCTGACCCGGATCCGAACACAACTCTTACCTATAGCTGGACTCAAACCTCCGGACCTGCAGCGACATTGACTAGGCCAAACGCCTCAACGACAACGTTTTCCCTAGCGCCCACTCAGTTCCAACAGATACTTACTTTCCAAGTTACAGTCAGTGACGGTCAGTTAACATCAACGGATAGTGTTACCGTCACTGTTCGGGGAGTCGCCCTTCCCTCGAACCAAGCGCCCGTCGCCAACGCAGGTCCGAACCAGTCCCCGACACTGGCCGCCGTCCAGGCCAACAGCACGATCACGCTGAACGGGACCGGATCGTCCGACCCGGATGCTGGAACGAACCTGTCCTATAACTGGCTGCAGGTCTCCGGTCCGGCCGTGACCCTGTCGAACTCAAGGTCTTCGACGCCGACCTTCACGGCCGTGCCGTCCGGACAGGCCCAGACACTCGTCTTCCGCCTGGAAGTGAGCGACGGACAGCTCACAGATTCCGACCGTGTCATCGTCGTCATTCCTGCGGGAACGCCCAATGCCGCGCCGCTCGCCAATGCCGGTCTCGATCGCCGCGTCCAAGGTTTCAACAGCACCACGGTCGTGACGCTGGACGGGTCCGCGTCCAGCGATCCGGACGGCTCACCGCTCAGCTACAGCTGGCGTCAGGCGTCCGGCCCTGCCGTCACACTGTCCGGAGCCAGCACGGTCTCGCCGACCTTCACCTTCAACCCGGGTGGCTCCACGGCGGACCAGGTCGTGACATTCGAATTGACGGTGTCCGATGGTGCCTCCAGCACGACGGACACGGTTACGCTGACGCTGTCGCCCAATGCCGTGCCAGTCGTGAACGTCACGCCAAGCGTGAGCGTCCCGGACTACACGCCCGGCGCACCGGTGCAGCTCGATGCGTCGAACTCGACGGATCCCAATGGCGACACGCTGACCTACAGCTGGACGCAGGTCAGCGGACCGACCGTCACGCTGGTCAATCCGAACTCGGCCACGCCGACCTTCACATTCGATCCGAATGCCAATGCAGCGGGCGCGTCCAAGAGCTTCAACGGCGCACCGTCGCGCAACACGTCCGGCGAGACCGTGACGTTTGTCTTCGAAGTCGTCGTCAGCGACGGAACGACCGCATCCGCACCGGAACAGGTCACGGTCACTCTGACGCTGCCTCCGCAGAACGTCGCCCCCGTCGCCAATGCCGGTGCGGATATCGGCCCGGTCGACGAAGGCTCCACGGTGCAGCTGGATGCAAGCGGGTCGTCCGATACGGATGGTGACGCGCTGTCCTACAGCTGGCGCCAAGTGTCCGGCCCGACCGTCTCCCTGTCCGGTTCCTCTACCGTTTCGCCGCAATTCACCGTTCCCGACATCGCTTCCAACACGAACTTCGTGTTCGAAGTGTCCGTTACGGACGGCACCGACACGACGACGGACCGCGTGACGGTCCTGGCGCAGCCCGTGGGCTCCATCACCATCGTCCAGTCCGTGGTCGGCTCCGACGGAGGCTTCTCCTACACGTCCAACGTCCCTGCCCTGAACGGCACTCTGACGACGAGCAACGGCGCGGGCCAACTTCAGGCGTCCGACCTCCGGGCGGGTGTCTACACGGTGACGGCATCGGATGCGCGTGGACAGGGCTTTGCTCTGACGGACCTCGTCTGTTCGGATACGGACAGCACGGTGAACCGCTCCACGCGGACGGCGACGATCAACCTGTCTTCGGGTGAAGACGTGGTCTGTACCTTCACCTCCGTGAACGCCCGTGAAGCGGCGCAGGAAGCGATCCGCGAAGCCGTTGCGCTCCGCTCGCGCCTTCTGCTGTCGGCCGAGCCGGGCCGCCAGCGCCGCATCGACCGCCTGAACGGCACGGTCGCGGCCAATGGCGGTTCGTCCCTCGCGGGCTTCCAGCTGCCGGGTTCCAACAGCCTGCCCTTCACGGCCAGCGCCGGGAACGGCGACATGGCGATCGAAGCCTCGCTGGCCGCCGCCAACACGGCCGGAGCCCTGAAAGGCAAGCTCGGCAACCGTTCGGGCCAGGGGTCCTTCGACGTCTGGGCCGAAGCCCAGGTCTCGACCTTCGAACTGGGTCAGGCCGATGGCGACTTCCGGGTGCTCTATGTCGGTGCCGACTATGTCGCCACGGACAGCCTGCTGATCGGTGCGATGGCGCAATATGACGACTTCGACTTCGAAGCGAACGGCGCCGGAGCGGCGGGCGACGTGGACGGTGACGGCTTCATGGTGGGTCCGTACGCAACGGTGAAACTGGGCGATCGTGTCTGGTTCGATGCCCGCGCAGCTTGGGGCTCTTCGGACAATGAAGTGAACGCGCTCGGTGCAGGGTCGGACCAGTTCGACACGTCCCGGTCGTTCTACTCGGCCGGTCTGTCGGGCGACTTCGACCTGAAAGGCGACACCCAAGCCCTGACGACGATCACGCCGCAAGTCTCCGTGCGCTACCTGGACGAAAACCAGAAAGCCTACACGGACCGTCTGGGCGTGCTGGTCACGGGCCAGTCGATCGAACTGGGCGAGCTGTCCTTCGCCCCTCGCCTGTCGCACACGTTGCTGCGCCAGAGCGGCTGGACCGTGTCGCCCTTCGCCCAGGCAGAAGGCATCCTCAGCTTCGGCAATGCCGCAGACGATGTGTTCGGTTCGGACACGCGCCTGCGCTTCGAAGGCGGCTCCAGCTTCGTCTCGCCGGACGGTGCGCGCTTCGGGATTTCCGGTTTCGCGGACGGTCTCGGCGACGGCGGCTACGAGAATTACGGCCTGCGCTTCAACATCGCCTACACCATGAAGTAGGCGGCAGCTTTCTTCGCGCTTCGTGTCGATGGCGCGAAGAGGCCCGTTCCGCTTCGGCGGGGCGGGCTTTTTCGTGGGAGGTTAGACGGTGATAGTGAGGCCGTCTTTGGCGGGGACGGCCACTGATGGCAGCTCCGCTGCCAGCGTCTCGTAATCCATGTCGATGTGCAGGTTTGTCAGCACGCCGCGTCGCGTCCGCGTCCGCGCATACCAGGATAGAGCCTTGTCGGCATGGGCGTGCGTAGGGTGCTCGCTGTAACGCAGACCGTCGCAGATCCAGCACTCCAACCCCTGCAATCGCTCTATGCCTGCATCCGGAATGTCCCAGACATCGGGGCTGTAGGCCAGACGGCCGTCGAACTTTAAGATCAGGGTCGGCGTGGGGCCGTGGGAGGCTTCGATAACCTCGACTTCGATGGACCCGCCCGGGCCGTCCACCGTGAATACGTCCCCCTCTTTGACGAGGGGCTGCAGCGCAAGGATGGCCGGGTGGACGCGCCCTTCTGGCATTTCGAAACAGTAGCTGAAGCGCGAGACGACATGCTCTTGCGTGTGAGCATCCATGTAGACCGGAATCTGCGTGCGCATGCGGTAGGCGATCGCGCGGAGGTCGTCGATGCCATGCGTCTGGTCGGCATGGTCATGCGTGAACAGGACCGCGTCGAGGCGTTTGACTTCGGCCTTGAGGAGCTGCTCGCGCAGGTCGGGCGAGGTGTCGATCAGGATCGACGTTGTCCCCTCCTCCCCGGTCTTCTCGACCAGGAGCGAGCAGCGGGACCGTCGGTTGCGTGGGTCTTCGGGATCGCAGAACCCCCAGTCGCCGCCGACACGGGGAACGCCGCCGGAACTGCCGCAGCCCAGGATCGTCGCGCGCAAGCTCAAGGTTTGGCCTTGGAAAAGAGGCGGAAGAAAGCCGCATTGGTCCGTTCGGCTGTTTCCTCGAGACTCCAGCCTTTCACCCCGGCCAGCGCGTCCGCCACATGCGGCAGGAAAGCCGGCTCGTTCCGCCGGCCCCGGTGCGGGACGGGGGCAAGGTAGGGGCAATCGGTTTCCAGCATGATGCGGTCGTCGGGCATATCCTTGATACGGTCGCGGACGTCTGTTGCGTTCTTGAACGTCGCGATCCCCGATACGGAAAAGTAGAGCCCCGCTTCCGCCGCCCAGTCCGCGAGGGCTTTTCCGGACGTGTAGCAGTGCAGCAAGGCGGGATAGTCCCGGCCCGCGCCCGTCGCTTTCAGCGCGTCCATCATCAGATCGTCCGCTTCGCGCGTGTGGACAACCAGCGGCAGCTGCGTCTGCCGGGCCGCCTCCATGTGTGCGGCGAAGTTCGAGACCTGCGCGTCCTGGGACGAATAGCCATAGTGGAAATCGTAGCCTGTCTCTCCGATCCCGACGACCTTGGGATGTTGGGCGAGTTCTACGAGCTGGTCCGCCGTGATGTCGGGATTGTCCTTGGCATCGTGCGGGTGCGTGCCGACCGTGGCCCAGATATTGTCGTGCTCTTCCGCGATCTTCACCACCGCATCGAAGTCTTTGATGTTGCAGCAGATGTTGAGCATGTACCCCACGCCCGCCTCGCCCGCGCGGGCGATAACGGCGTCCAGATCGTCCTGAAAACGCTCTCCGTGGAGGTTGACGTGGCTGTCTATGATCATGCGGCGCGGATCTGGCTGAGGAGGTCGTAGAGGGAAGCGGTCTTGTCGAGGTTGATGCCCTCTTCTGCCGCGCGTGTCGCCTGGGTCTTCTCGGCCAGCGCAATCCATTTGGCGGGCGACTTGATCGCCTCGATGGGTGCGAATGGCCCGGTCCAATCGCCCGTTCCGGCGAAGATGGCCTGTGCGTGCAGCGTATCGGTCAGCGCGTCCCAGAATAGCGCGCGCGCCGTGGCCTCCTTCGCCGACGCCAGCGACTTGGCCAGCATCATGTCGTCACCGGAGCCGTTCATGGACTGCATGAGCCGTTTCAGCGGGTGCAGCACCGTCTCGACATGTCCGACTAGGGCGAGCGCCTTGCCGGGCGCGCCGCGGGACAGCGCAATGGCGGCCTGCAGGAACTCCGGGCGGACATCCGTCCGGCCCGACAGCCAGCGTTCGATGTCGTCCGACGGGACGGGCCGCAGCGGCAGGTGCAGGCACCGCGACCGGATTGTCGGCAGAAGCCGCCCTGGCTGGTCAGCCAGCAACAAAAACAAGGTCCTGACGGGGGGTTCTTCCAGCAGTTTCAGGATGCCGTTTTCGGAATTGGGGTTCAGGTCGTCGGCCTTGTCCACGATGCAGACGCGCCAGTCGTCGCTCTCCGCCGCCGTGCTCTGGAAGAACTTCGCCAGCGCCCTCACCTCATCCACGGGGATGTCGCGCTTCAGGCGCTTCGACTTGGTGTCGTAGAGGCGGCGCAGGATGGAGAGGTTGCCGTGGCCTTGGCTCTCGATCCGCTGCGAGACCGGATCGTTCGGCGGGATGTCGAGGCTGTCGTCCAAGAGCGTCCCGCCGCCCAGCCGGTGCCGGGCAATCCTGTAGGCCAGCGTCGCCTTGCCGATCCCGGCAAATTGCGGGTATCGGGCCGTCAGCGCATTCAGAATGCGGGCATGGACCGACTGGCGGGACCCATCTGCATCGATGACCTTTACGCGATCCGGTTCGTGCTTGGCGATGTCGAGAAAGGCCTCGCGAATCGTGGTGTGAAAGGCCTGTCCGGCCTTGTCGAACCGGCTAAGGTCCTCGTCGTCCTGGGCCGCGCGCGTCTCCACGCGTTTCAGCGACAGATAGACATCCATGTCGAACACCA
>CAYULR010000019.1:0-2669 GCA_964445685.1 uncultured Algimonas sp. | reverse complement strand
GGCTTGATGAGCTTCTCCACGTGATCGATGCGGGCCGCATACATGAGGAGCAGTTCCGTCATGCCAGACCAGCGGTCATCCGTGCCTTCGAGGACAAGCTTGCGGATCGACTCCGCGCCGAACGTCCCACCCGGTTCGCGGGTCAGGATGACCTCGACGCCCTGCGCTTCCAGTGCATCGGCCAACATCTTGGCCTGCGTGGTCTTTCCGGCGCCTTCGCCGCCTTCGAATGTAATGAACTGTCCGGACATGCGTGCTTCTAACCCCTGACTTTCTGCGCGATCGACGCGCCGACTCGGCCGAAGAAGCCCTTACGCGGCACAGCCCGCGAGGCATAGAGCGGGTAGCGGGCCGTTTCCTCGCCGTCGTTCAACACGACGAGGTCCGCAACCTTGGCCCCCTCTTCCACGGGAGCGGCCGCTGCCGTGTAGTCGATGCGCGCGGACAGCTTGTCCCGGTCGACGCGGCGAACCGCACTGACGACATCCTCGCGCAGCACGACGGGCAGCGTCGCCGCTTTGCCCATATAAACGTCCACCTCGCCCAGCTCTTCGCCGTTGGCGTAGAGATTGACGACATCGAAATCGCGGAAAGCCGTTTCTATCAACTCGATGGCTGCCGTGCGCCGCGCGCCTTGGGAATCCAGTCCGTTGATCACGATGGTCCGGCGCGTGCCGTCGCGTTCGGCCGAGCCCACAAGGCCGTAGCCCGATACGCTGGTGGAGCCGGTCTTCACACCGTCCGCGCCGGTCAGACGGCCCAGCAGCGGATTGCGGTTGCGCTGCTCGATATCGTTCCACTCATAGACGCGCTCGGAA
Organism: uncultured Algimonas sp.; assembly: GCA_964445685.1. Classification (GTDB taxonomy): domain Bacteria; phylum Pseudomonadota; class Alphaproteobacteria; order Caulobacterales; family Maricaulaceae; genus Litorimonas. The sequence goes on along the minus strand of CAYULR010000019.1, from coordinate 1,851 downwards.
TAGAGGCTGTAATATTGCGGGAAGCGCTCGATCAGCTGCGTCGTCATCTGCGCCAGGTCGTGCGCGCTGATCTCGTGGCCCTCATCCGGCCAGCCTGTCGCGTTCAGGAACGTGACGCTGTCGAGGCCCATTTCGCGCGCCCGTTCCGTCATGCGGCGGGCAAAGGCGTCTTCCGATCCGGCCAGCCCTTCCGCCAGGGTGATGCAGGCATCGTTGCCCGACTGGATGATGACCCCGCGCAGCAGGTCGATGACCGGGACCTGCTGGTCAATCCGCAGGAACATGGTGGAAGACCCGGAGGCCGCACCGCCGCGCCGCCAGGCTTCTTCGCTGACCGTGAAGGTGGTGTCTTCCTGGATGTCGCCGCGTTCCAGCGCTTCGAAGACCATGAAGGCCGTCATGATTTTGGTCATGGAGGCGGGCGGCATGGCCCGGCGCGCATCCTTTTCGAACAGCACCAGCCCGGTATCGTGGTCGATGATGATCGCCTGCTTGGCGTCCGTCTGGACCTGGCCCAGCGCCGGAGCGGCAAAAGCGACGGAAAGAAGGAGGGAGAGGGAAAGTCGGAACATGGGCCTGCCGGAATCGAAAACGGACGCCATCTGGCGCCCGTGAACGTTGCCCGGAAGCGTGCGGCCGCGCAAGGCGGCGACCGCGCTTCGCTGCTTTCGGTCAATCAGTTGCTCCGTGCAGGCTCCGCGATGAATTCCGGCGATGGCTGGCTGTCGTCAGAGCGGGCGATGTGGATCGGGCCTTTGATGGGCATCGTGATGTCGCCTTTGGGAAGGTCGGCCTGCGGTGTACGGCGCGGCGCGGACGGCCTGACCGGAGCGGGCGTGTAGCGGGGCGCTTCGACCTGCGGCACGGCTTGCTGCGGGGCGACGGGGCGCGGAGCGGCGACAGGCGGGATGTAGGGCGCGGGGCGCGGTGCCGGTGTCAGGTTCTCGCGCGGCAGTTCGACCATGCGCGGCGCTTCCTTGGGGATCCAGCGCTTGCCAGCGCCCGGATTGGCCGGGCCGAGATAGCGGACGCGGACATTGACCGTACCCTGTTGCTTGTAACCCAGCGCTTCGGCCCCAGCTTCGGACATGTCGATCATGCGGCCACCGACAAACGGACCCCGGTCGTTCAGGCGCACCACGACGGATTTGCCATTATCGAGGTTGGTGACGCGCACCAGCGAGTTCAGCGGCAAGGTCGGGTGAGCGGCCGTCATGGCGCGCTTGTCGAACGTTTCGCCATTGGCCGTCGGCTTGCCGTGGAACTTTGGGCCGTACCAGGATGCAACGCCTGTGCGGTTATAGTCCGGATTGTGGCGCGGCGTGAAGGTCTGGCCCATGATGGTGTAGGTCTTGCCGACCTTCTGGTGCTTGTAGAGGTTTCGGTCGATCTTCGACGGATCGAACGTGTCGGTCTGGCCGCCCAGCGGATCGTAGGCCCTCGGCAGAGCCGGACGGGATGTTCGGGGCGTTCGGTTCAGCGAGACGTACTGCGCATCGCCCTGGCCGATCCGGTAGGTGATCGGGGCATTGCGGGTTTCGCTGGTTACGTTCGTGCTGGCGCAGCCCGTCGCGGCGAAGCCGCCGAACAGAGCCATAAGTGCCAAAAGTTTCATCCTACCGTTCATTACATCCTCAATTTCCGTTGCGCCATTTGGATGCGGTCGGGCATCTTTGGTGGCGGTGGACCGGTCCGGCCCGAAGCGGGGCGGCCTGTCTCGATTGAGGAGGGATTTAGCGGAACGGTCCTAAGTCCCGGTTCGGAAACAGGATTTACGGGGCCGCAAGATTCGAGGTCAACAGAGGGTTAAGCGATTGGCGGTTGAAGCGCCCTGCCCGTCCCGGTAAGGCG
>CAYULR010000018.1:7451-19569 GCA_964445685.1 uncultured Algimonas sp. | reverse complement strand
ATCCGCGACGGGGCACCTGCTCGGCGCGGCGGGCGCGGTGGAGAGCATCTTCTCCATCCTTGCGCTGCGCGACGGCATGGCCCCGCCGACGCTGAATCTCGACAACCCGTCCGTGGAAACGCCGCTGGACCTCGTGCCGCACACCGCCAAGCCGTTCGAGGCCAAGGCGGTGATGAGCAACAGTTTCGGGTTCGGCGGAACGAACGCGGCGGTGATCTTCGCCAAGGCGGAGTAGTGGCGCAGGCTGCCACACAGCCGTCCCCCGCAATAAATTCCGGGGCCTCCCTCGGGATTTTCCTCACGCTGACCAGCCCTGCCGTTTGCGCGCCAAGCCAGAGGCCCCGGCAGTAAATGCCGGGGACGGGGCAGGAGTCTACGGGTCGCAAGAATCGCCTGACGGCGCTGCTCATCGTCCTGCTCGGACTCATCGTCCTTGCGCTCGGCCTCGCCTTCGCGGCCTGGTCCTACGTCAACAATGCCTATGACAGCCCGTCCGACCCGGCGGCGATGGAGACGGTCGTGTTCGACGTGCCGCGAGGCTCCGGTCTGTCCTCCATTGCGGCACGCCTCGAATCGCAGGGCATCATCCGCGACGCGCGCATCTTCAAACTGGTCACGCAGCTGCGCGGCAACCAGGCCAACTTCAAGGCGGGCGAGTTCGCGCTGACACCGGGCAGTTCCATGGCGCAGGTCTATGAGGACCTCGCCAATGGCCGCCCCGTCCTCTACCGCTTCACCGCTGCCGAAGGCGTGACGTCGGCGCAGATCGTGCGCGCGCTGGACGATCTCGCGACGCTGACGGACGACAACCCCTCCGTGCCGCCGGAAGGCACGCTGCTGCCCGAGACCTATCTGACCCCGCGCGGCATGAGCCAGTCGGCCTTATTGGCGCAGATGGCGCAGGCTCAGACGGCGCTGCTGGACGAGATCTGGGACGACCGCGCGCCGTACCTACCGTTCGACACGCGCGAAGAGGCGATCATCCTCGCTTCTGTCGTGGAGAAGGAAACCGGCATCGGCATGGAGCGCGACGAGGTGGCGGGCGTGTTCGTCAACCGCCTGCGCCGGGGCATGAAGCTGCAGTCCGACCCGACCATCATCTACGGAATCACGGGCGGCGAGCCGATCGGGCGGCGCATTCGGCGATCCGAGATCAATGCGGTGACGCCGTGGAACACCTACCAGATCCCGGCCTTGCCGGAGACGCCGATCTGCAATCCGGGCGAGGCGGCCATCCGGGCCGTGCTGAACCCGGCGCAGACGGATGCGCTCTACTTCGTGGCGGACGGGACGGGCGGCCACGCCTTTGCCCGCACGCTGGCGGAGCATAACCGCAACGTTGCGCGTTGGCGCAAGATACAACGCGAAAGAGGACTGCGATGAGCGCGGACAAGACCCTGGAACGCCGCGGCATCATGATCGTGCTGTCGTCGCCTTCTGGCGCAGGCAAGACCACGCTGACGCGCCGCCTGCTGGCGGACAATCCCGACATGGCGATGAGCGTGTCCGCCACCACGCGCAAATCCCGCCCGGGGGAGACGGACGGCAAGGACTATTTCTTCATCGACAAGGACCGCTTCACGGGCATGATCGACGGCGAAGAGTTCCTCGAACACGCCCGCGTCTTCGACAATTATTACGGCACGCCCGCCGCGCCCGTCTTCGAGGCGCTGGATGCGGGCCGGGACGTGCTGTTCGACATTGACTGGCAGGGCGCGCAGCAGCTGACCCAGGCCGCCAGCGACGACCTGGTGAAGATCTTCATCCTGCCACCGTCCCTGAAGGAGCTGGAAAAGCGCCTGCGCTCGCGCGCCCAGGACAGTGACGAGGTCATCGCCAAGCGCATGAGCAAGTCGGAAGCCGAGATCAGCCATTGGGCGGAATATGACTACGTCATCGTCAATGACGATATCGAGGATGCGCAAGCCAAGCTGCAGACCGTCATCGACGCCGAGCGCCTCCGCCGCAAGCGCCAGCCCTGGATCGCGGGGTTTGTGAAGGGTCTGATCGACCGGACCTAGCGGTCCCCGTCAGGGCCGGGCGACTGATTCGCCATACTCCGCTTCGCCCGCATCGGGCGTGCTGATGACCAGGTCGCGGCCCTGCGCGTCGCGGGCGCGCATCACGATCCGTTCCTCGTCCTGCTCCAGCAGTTCCGGCGTCGCCGTCATCTGCGCCTCGCCGGACAGGAGGTCGTCCAGCTGTTCGGCGATGAACGCCTGCGCGTCGGCGATCGCCGTGGACAGGGCGGGACTGTCCGCGTCGGTCCAGCTGTTTAGGCCCAGCACGAGCTGTTCCATCTTGTCGATCTCGCCGTCCCGGGCGGCTTCGATGCCCTCTTCATATAGGCGCTCCGCCTTGGCGAGGTCGCGCTCCAACCGGGCGTCCGCCTTGCGCGTCCGGCGTGCGCGTTTGCGCTCCGATCCCGGACGGGCCAGGGCGGCGGCGTGACGGTCGGCGGCGGCACGCTTTCTGGCCTCGCGTTCCTCTTCCAGCGCGCCGGTCAGCCAGTCTTCGATATGGCTCGGGCCGAGGCTGTCCGGTTCCGGCAGGTTGATGGCGTCCGAATGGAACTGCACGGACCCTTGGTAGCGCGGCGGGATGCGTGACAGGGCACGGTAGCGTGCCACGTCGCGGCGGTCCTGCAAGCTCGGTCGGCCCAGTCCGAAGCCCTGCTGGCGCAACTCGGCCTGGCGTTCCAGACGCCGGGCGATGCGCTGCATCTCGGCGCGGCGCGCCATGTCGCTGGAATGAGCGATGTCCGCCGTGACGCGCACCGCAGTGCCGTCCTTGGCCAGCGTGTAGTAGGTCTTCACCACCCAGCTGTTGCGGGGCAGCGACCCGTCCGGCGACAGGCGGTCCACCTCGATCTCTTCGGGCAGGGCCGCGTCCAGCGTTCCGACAAGGTCTGCATCCAGCTCGGCAGGGTCGATGTCGGCGTTCAGCGCCAGCGACACGCGCTCCGCCCGGCCTTTGGGCGCGGCGTCCACGGCCAGCATCAGGCCCAGCGCGCCCGCCACCGCCGGTGTGCCGCCCAGGTTGGACAGCTCCGCCGCCGTGCGGGCCAGCGGCGAATCGGTGACCGAGGTCCAGGACGTGCCAATGCCGTAGGAGGGCAGGACCACCACGCTTTGCGTATCTCCGGTCTGCATGGCACGCGGCGGCGCGGCGGACGGGGCGTTCGTCGTGGCGCAGGCGGACAGGAACAGGGCGACACCGCCCGCAAGGGGACCGATCTGTCTCATGCCCTATCCTCCTCCTTCATCTCCCGTGTGGGTAAGTGAGTCCGATTGCCCGCGGTCGTCAAGCGGCGGTTGCCGTGGGAACGCAGTGCCGGGCCGGGCGTATGGCTAGCGTGGCTCCGGAAACGCTCAAAAACCGCACGCACAGCGTCTTCACCTGGGTGAGCTGGCTGCTCCTGCTCGGGGCGGCGGTTTTCGGCATCGTGACACGCAATTGGAACATGGTGTTCCTGGCGGGCGTGGTGACGGTCCTGACGCTGCTGCCCTTCATCTTCGAAAGCTGGGCGAACCTGCGCCTGCCGAAAAGCTTCATCGGCGCGGTCGTCATCTTCATCGTGGGCACGATCTTCCTCGGCGAAGTGGGCGACTTCTACGAACGTTTCTGGTGGTGGGACATCGTCATGCATACGGGCTCGGCCATCGGTTTCGCCATGATCGGGACGGTGTTGATGCTCGTCTTCGTGCGCGGCGAACGCTTTGTCGCCCCGCCGCTGCTCTGTGCGCTGATGGCGTTCTCCTTCGCCATGTCCATCGGAGCGGTGTGGGAGATCTTCGAGTTCGCCATGGACCAACTCTTCGGCTTCAATATGCAGAAGTCCGGCCTGATGGACACGATGACGGACCTGATCGTGGACAGTGTCGGCGCGCTGATCGGCGCGAGCGCGGGCTACTGGTACCTGAAACGCGGCGGCACGAGCTTCCTGCCGCTGACCATCGAGAAATTCGTGGAAGAGAACCCGCACGTCTTCGAAGCGAGCGCGGAAACCCCCGCCTAGCGGCGCTGTTCCACCATGCGCTGGAAGGCGCTCACCTCCAACGTTTCCGGCCGGGCCGTCGGGTCCACGCCCGCGCGTTCCAGCCAGGGCAGCAGCTCCAGCTCGTGCCGTTTGGCGTAGCCCTTCAGGGAGGCGCGCAGCATCTTCCGGCGCTGCCCGAAGGCCGCCTGCGTCAGCTCGCCCAGCGCTTTCAGGTCCGCAAACGGCGTGTCCAGCGGGTCGATGACGACCACGGCGCTGTCCACCTTGGGCGGCGGCGTGAACAGGCGCGCGGGCACTTCCATCGCAATGCGGCAGTGTCCCACGCTCTGGCAGAGAACGGCGAGGCGGCCATAGGCGCTCTCGCCCGGCTGGGCGCAGACGCGCTGCGCGACCTCAAGCTGGAACATCAGCACCATCTGTTCCCAGAAACGGGGCTTCGCGCTGATCCAGTTCACCAGCATCTTGGTGCCGACATTGTAGGGCAGGTTGGCGACGATCTTGCGAGGGGCGGGCAGGGCTTCGGCGATGTTCAGGCGCAACGCGTCGCCGTGGTGGACGGCCAGCTTGCCGGACGCGCGGGCAATGTCGTCCAGAACGGGCAGGAAGCGCTCATCCATCTCGATGGCCAGAACCTGCTGCGCGCCTTCCAGGATCAGCGCGCGCGTCAGCCCGCCCGGGCCGGGGCCGATCTCCGCCACGTGCACGCCGTCCAGCGGCTTGGCGAGCCGCGCGATGGAACGGGTGAGGTTCAGGTCCAGCAGGAAGTGCTGTCCCAGCGACTTGTCCGCGCGCAGACCGTGAATGGCCACGGTTTCGTTCAGGTTCGGCAGGGCGTTCAGATCATCCATGCCGGTCGCCCTTGTGTCTGTTGTCCGCGATCTGGCGTGCGCGCCGCAGGGCTTCGATCAGGCTGTCGGGGCGCGCCACGCCTTGCCCGGCGATGTCGAAGGCCGTGCCGTGGTCGGGGCTGGTGCGCACGATGGGCAGGCCGAGCGTGATGTTCACGCCGCGGTGGAAGTCCAGCGTCTTCACCGGGATGAGGCCCTGGTCGTGATACATGGCCAGCACGCCGTCATAGGTCGCGCGCGCTTCGGCGTGGAACAGCGTGTCGGCGGGCAGGGCGTCGGTGATGTCGTGGCCTTCCCCACGCAGCACGCGGCAGACCGGGTCGATGATGTCGCGTTCTTCCGTGCCGAGGCTGCCCGCTTCGCCCGCATGGGGGTTCAGCCCGCAGACGGCGAGGCGCGGCGAGGACAGGCCGAAATCCAGTTCCAGTGCGCCCAGCATCGTGCGGGCCGCGCTCATCACCACGTCCGGCGTCAGGGCCGCGCAGGTCTCGCAGACCGGGATGTGGATGGTGGCGAGACCGACGCGCAGATCAGCTCTCGCCCGACCCTTTTGCGCCTCGTCGGGTGTCGCGAGCATCATCACCGGGCCGGGATGGTAGGGCGCGGGCGTGCCCTCGCACAGCGCGCCGAGATATTCCGTATGGCCGGGGAAGGAGAAGCCCGCCTGATAGAGAACCGACTTGGCGATGGGGTTGGTGACGATGGCGGCCGCGTCGCCCGACAGGCAAAGCCCGACCGCGCGCCGGATGCTGCCCGTGATGGTTTCCGCATGGGCCGGGTCGGCGCGCCCCGGAACGGCGCGCTGGCCTTCGATGGGCAGGATGGGCAGCGCGTCGGCGAAACTCTCCGCCGCGTCCTCGATCCGCTCGATGAGGCGCACGGGAATGTCGGGCCGCACGGTGTTCAGCGCGTCCGGCGGCGCGATCAGGGCGAAGGCATGGGACGGCTCGGCGCGAAGGCGCTCCCACGCCTTGGCCGTGATTTCCGGGCCGATGCCGGCCGGGTCGCCGAGCGTGAGCGCGATCGGCGCCATGGGAGGCGGGCTCGCGCTCTAGCCGCGGACCGAAATGGAAGCCTTGCGGCGCAGGTCGCGCAGGTGACGGCGAGAGGCCTGCGCCAGCTGCGTGTCCATCAGGCGGTTCTCGACCTCGTCGCGCGTCGGGATCTCGGAGCCCGTGACCTCGCGTTCGCAGACAACGATGCCGGCCGCGCCGTCGGGGCGTTCGATGATCTCGGACAGCTCGCCCACGCCCGTATTGATGAGGATGCCGGACAGGCGCTCATTCATCTCGGACGCCTTGATCTCGCCCATGGAGGCGCTGGTCAGGTCGTTATTCTCCTCGGCCAGGGTCTCGGCGGACTCGCAGCCCTCGACCTGGTCGCGGACCTGCTCCAGCCGTTCGCTGGCGACCTGGAAGTCGTCGCCCTTCACGGTCAGCTGGCGCAGCGTGTAGAGCGTGTCGTTCTCGGAGATGCGGCGCTCGCCGATCACCACGACGTAGACGCCGCCGGGCACCACGATGGGTTCGGACACTTCGCCGTCGTCCAGTTCGGGAATGACGGCGGAGATCTCCTCGCGCACGTCGCCCGTCTTGATCCAGCCCATGTCGCCGCCGGACGCGGCGGACGGGGCGCTGGAGAACTGCTGGGCCAGCACGGCGAAGGGCGCGCCCTGGGCCAGCTGCGTGATCATGGCGTTCGCGCCTTCCAGCGCCCCGGACGGGCCGCCGATTTCGGGCGTGGCCTCGATGTAGATTTCCGCCATGCGGTAGGACGGTTCGTCCGCCGTGGCGGTGATGCGGTTCAGCGTTTCGTCGATGACGGAATCGCTGATGCGGATGCGCTGGCCGAACAGGCCGTTGACGATGCGCTGCCAGGCGATCTCGGAGCGGATCTGGTCGCGCAGCGTCTCGATGGACACGCCGATCCCGGCCAGGCGTTGGACGACTTCCTGCGGGTCCAGGCCGTTGCGGCCGATCAGGCGGCCGACCGACTGGTTCACTTCGGCGTCGGCGATGGACAGCTCGAACCGTTCGGCTTCCTGCATCTGGATCGTTTCGTCGATCAGGTTGCGCAGGGCTTGGCGCTGGATGCGGCGCAGCGTCTGTTCGTTGCGTTCCGCGCCCGTCGTGGCGAGGATGAACAGGATGCGCTGGCTGAGGTCGTGGCTGGTGATGATGTCGTCATTGACCACGGCCGCGATGGAGTGCGCGGACGGGGACGGCGCGGGAGCGGCCTGGCGGGCCAGGGCGGCCGTGTGCGCCGTGCTTGTCAGCAGCGTCGCGCCGAGCAGCGCTGCCGTGATGGATTTCAAAGCCGTCATGCTTCGACCTTTCCCCCGGTGTGAGCGGGCCCCGATATGGGTGGGATGTGTTGGCCCCGACATAGACAGGCTTTTCGCCTGCCGCAATCGCGCGCCGCGACCGATTGCATAGACTCGTCCAGAGGCCAGACCCTCTTAAATATCAGCCATCTTCGATGCGGGCCAGATAGCCGACCCCCAGCATCATCACGATCAGCGGGACCGACCAGGCCGCTATGACGACCGGGATGACCGCGACCTCGCCAAAGGCCACGACGAGCGAGTCGGCGAAGAAGACGCCGAAGCCCAGCACCGCCCCGATGATCAGCAGCCGAAGCGTCCCGCCCTCCCGGATCAGGCTCATCGACACGCCCGCCGCGATGATCGTCATGGCGACCAGCAGCACGGGCAGCGACAGCAGGCGGTTGAAGCGCAGGCGCAGCCCGCGCGCGGAAAAGCCCGCCTGTTCGTTGGTGCGTATATCCGCGCGCATGGACCAGAAGTCGGCCGGGCGTTCCCCGGTCGTCTGGGCGAGCAGCGTTTCCGGGTCGAGCGCCGTGGGCAGGCGCACGGTCTCCAGCGTCGTCTTGCCCGCGCCGGGCGCGTTCTGCGTCACGCCGGACAGTGCCCAGTGGCTGCGCGGGACGAGTTCGGCATAGGCGGCGTCGTAGCGGCGCGTGAAGCGGGTCCGGCCGTCCTCTTCCACGTCGAGCACGAGGAAGGTCGCATCGGCCAGGGTGGAGGAGGGAAGGTCGATCTGCCCCGCGCGGATGACGATCTGCTGCCCGTCGCGGCCCTCGCGCAGCCAGACCTCGTCGTCGACTGAGACGGGCGTTTCGTCCAGCCAGCTGACCGACAGCGCGTCATACGTGTCGTTCAGGCGGCTCGCCAACGGGTTGAAGGCCAGCGACCAGAGCAGGCCGATCAGCGCGGCCAGCCAGAGGGCGGGCCGCACGATGCCCCAGACCGAATGGCCGGAGGCACGCATGACGATCAGCTCCGACCGGCGGTTCATGCCGTGGATCGCGCCCATCATCCCGAACAGCACGACGAAGGGGATGGTCTGTTCGATCAGGCCCGGCGTCTTGAGCAAGGTGAGGAAGAGCAGCTGCAAGGCGGACACGTCGGCGGAGCCGCCCACGTCGCGGTTCGCTTCCACGAAGTCGACGAGCATGATGATGCCGGTCACGACGACGAAGGCGACCGCCACGCCGCGCGCGGCCCGCCCGAAGACGTAGCCGAACAGCGTTCCGGGAAGGAAGGCCGCGCTCATGTCGGTGCGATCCGCGCGAGCGGGACCTTCGCCCGGCGGGGCTTGCGGGCCGGCAGGCCGAGCACCAGCGCGCAGACGAGGATGGTCGTCACCGGGATGGCGTACTGCACGCCGTTCATGGCAGCGTTCTCCTCGGCGGCGGATGTGGCGACGAAGCCCAGAATGCGGATGAGGAAGCCCAGCGCCGCGCACAGCACGATGCGGCGACCATAGCCCATGCGCTGGTGCTGCCCCCGGATCATGAAGCACAGCGCCAGCAGGACCAGCGCGATATTGTAGAGCGGTGAGGAGAGCCGTCCGTGCCCTTCGGCGGCGAAATCCGCCTTGCGCCCTTCGGGCAGGAAGGTGCCGGGGTCGGGGTGCAGCAGCTCGTTCAAGTAGAGGTCGGACGGCTTGAGGCGCATGCGCGTGTCGAAGGCGAGCGCGTCGGACAGGTCGAGCTGGTAGTTTTCGAACAGGACGATGTCGAGCGAACCGTCGGGAAGCTGTTTTTGCACACTGCCGTCGCGCAGCAGCAGGACCGCCCCCACGGGGGTGCGCTGCACCGCGCCCGTCTTGGCCGTGTGGGTCAGCACGTCGTTGGGGTTGCGCGCATCGTGGATGATGATGTCTTCCATCTCGCCCCCCGGCGCGAGTTCGCGCGCATAGAGGGTGAGGTTCCGCGACGGGGAGACGAAGTCGCCCGTCTTGATCAGCTGCGAGGCGAGATCGGTGCGGACCTCGAAGACTTCCAGGCGCATCTGCCGGAAGGAGGCGGGCTGCACGAACAGGGTGATCAGCAGGTGCACGATGGTCGCCAGAACGCCCAACCGCACGAGGGGCGAGCCTATCTGCCAAGACGATGCACCGGCGGCGCGCGCCACCACGACTTCGGAATCGCCGTTCATCCGGTTCAGCGCGTAGAGCGTCGCCATGAACACGGCGAGCGGCAGGATGATGCCCACGAGCTGCGGCAGGGCGAGGACGGTGATCTTCAGGAAGGTCAGCGCGCTCTGGCGGTTCTCCACGATGATATCGAGCGTCTGCAGCGACTGCGTCAGCAAGGCGAGCAGGCTGAGCGCGGCCAGCGACAGCAGCGTCGGCCACAGGGCTTGGGAGAACAGATATCGCTGCAGGAGCGGCATGGTGGCGAGCGTGGGTCCCTTCTTTTGTCCCCGATGCCTTGTAGAACGCAAAAAGCTGACTGCAACAAGCCGTGAAAACGGAACGTTTGCGGTTTCATTTGCCTTAAAGGAGATATACCAATCGCGGTCCGGTCGCGAACCGGACACACGCACGAAACGTACAGAGCATCATGGCATCCAAAGATTATTCTTCCGCTGACCTCACCGAGACGGTCACTGTTTCCTTCGTCAAGGAAGGCCCCGCCAACGGCGGAGCGGCCCTGATCATCACGGACGCCAAGGGCGGCGGGCTGGACGCGGTCTACGCGGATGCGAACCTGACCGAAGCCGCGGCAACGACCGGGTTCAAGGGCAAGGGCGGCCAGAAATTCTCCAGCTTCGCGGTCGTGGACGGCAAGGCCGTGCAGGTCTTCGTGCGGGCGCGCGGTTCGGACGAGACGTTCGACTACGAAATGGCGGTCGCGGAAACGGCCAAGGCGATGCGCGGCTCCAACGTCGATGCATTGACCATCCATCTCGGCGGCTCCGGCGCGAGCGCGGACGACGCCGCCCGCGCGGCCCTCGGCGCGCGCCTGGCGAGCTACAGCTTCAACCGCCACAAATCCAAGGCGCCCCTGCCCAAGACCAAGGCGCTCTCGACCGTCCACGTCGCGACCGACGATCCCGAAGCCGCGCAGCAGGCCTACGACAATTATTACGGCCCCGTCGGCGACGGCATGATCTTCGCCCGCGATCTGGTGAACGAGCCGCCGAACGTCCTCTACCCCGAAACCTACAAGAACCGCCTGCAGTCGCTCACCGACATCGGCCTCGAGATCGAAGTTCTGGACGAAGCCCAGATGGACGAGCTCGGCATGGAAGCCCTGCTGGGCGTCGGCAAAGGCTCGGAGCGCGAGAGCTTCATCGTGGTGCTCAAGCACCTGCACGGCGAAGACGGCGATGCGCCCGCGCTGCTGGTCGGCAAGGGCCTGACCTTCGATTCGGGCGGCATCAGCCTGAAGCCCGGCGCGAACATGTGGGACATGAAGGGCGACATGGGCGGCTCGGCCGCTGTGGTCGGCACGATGATGGCGCTGGCCAAGCGCAAGGCCAAAGCCAACGTCATCGGCGTGGTCGGCCTGGTCGAGAACATGCCCGACGGGCGCGCGCAGAATCCGGGCGACATCGTCACCTCCATGAGCGGGCAGACGATCGAGGTACAGAACACGGATGCGGAAGGCCGCCTCGTGCTGTGCGACGCGCTCCACTACTCCATCAACAAGTACAAGCCCGCCGCCTGTGTCGATCTCGCCACGCTGACGGGCGCGATCATCGTCGGCCTGGGCCACGAATATGCGGGGCTGTTCTCCAACGATGACGGTCTGGCCGAACAGCTCGACCTCGCGGGCGCGGCGTCCACGGACAAGGTCTGGCGCCTGCCGCTGGGCAAGTCCTACGACAAGCTTCTCAACAGTCCGAACGCCGACATGAAGAACATTGGCGGCCGCGCGGCCGGGTCCATCACGGCGGCGCAGTTCCTGCAGCGTTTCGTGCCCAAGGGCACGGCTTGGGCGCACCTCGACGTGGCCGGCACGGCTATGAAGCCGTCCGGTCGTCATGATGCGCGCGAGAGCACGTTCGGCACTGGCTTCGGCGTGCGCCTGCTCAACCGCTGGATCGCGGCCAACTACGAGTCCTGAGTTGGCCGACGGCGAATCCGGAAACGGGCCGGAATACTGGTTCTACCATTTGGAGGCGAGCACGCTGCGCGGCGTGCTGCCCGACCTGCTCGGCAAGACACTATCCAAGGGCTGGCGCGCGCTGGTGCGCTTTCCAGACGGCACGGACCTTTCCGAATGGGATGACTTCCTCTGGACCTTCCAGGACCAGAGCTTCCTGCCCCATGGCCGCGAAGACCAAGGCCGCGCGGACGTGCAGCCTGTCCTGCTGGCGAACAGCACCGCAACGGCCGAAGGCTTCGACGCGGTCTTCCTGATCGACGGCGCGGACCTCGCGGATGCCAGCGCGGCGGAACGCGTCATGGTCATGATCGACGGTCGGTCTGAAGAGGCTGTCGGGCGGGAGCGCGCCCGTTGGAAGACGCTCAAAGACGCTGGCGTAACCATGAGCTACTGGCAGCAGGGCGGTCGCGGCGGCTGGGAGAAGAAGGCTTGAAAACGGTCCGCGAAGCGGCGGATGACAGGTTTAGTTAGCCGGCAAGGCAATCACTCTGCCGCCCCTCTCCGACCTCGCTACGCTCGGCCACCTCTCCCCATCGGGGAGAGGAAGGAACCACGACGCAATGTAGGACTTTCCTTCCCCGGTTGGGGGAAGGTGGCAGCGCTTTAGCGCTGACGGAAGGGGGCTGCACGGTTCGGGTATCTCCCTAAGGCTCCGGCAAAGCCTCCACATCCATCTCCGCCAGCGCCGCGTGGATGGCGCTGACCACGACAGAGCCTTGTCCCACGGCGGACGCGACGCGCTTCACCGACCCGGCGCGCACGTCGCCCACGGCGTAGAGGCGGGGCCAGCTGGTTTCGAACTCGGTGGGGCGGCGTTTCAGGGGCCAGTCGGCGTCGGACAGGGCGATGT